>JAHJEW010000044.1 GCA_018825335.1 Patescibacteria group bacterium
AGGAGGAAAGCGGCTTTATACTTAGCGGGAAGCTGATTTTATGATATAATACAAGGATTAATAAAAAAGCATGGGCAATATATTAAACATCCTTGGAACAACACCATACCTGAGGCCCTTTCTGATTTTAATCTCCGGATTATTGCTTGGATGGTTCTTTCAAAGCATAGTGGCCAAACAACTTAAAAAAATCGCCAAAAGAACAAAGTGGAAAGGTGACGACCTTTTGGTTGAGGGGATGGGGCAGACACCGATTCTATGGTTCATTCTGCTTGGAATATATATCTCATCTTTCGATATCCCTTTTATAGACGGATACTCGGAGCTGGCCAGACAGATGGTCGTGGTCATTTTCATTATTTCAATTGCGATAGTGATTTCCAGAGTCGCGGTTCTTTCAATCCACTTCTATGCACGCAAGCAAACCGGAGCGCTGCAATCCACCTCCATGTTCGGAATCCTCACCAAACTGACAATATATATTTTGGCGGCGCTGGTAATAATGCAGACGCTTGGAATATCCATTCTGCCGCTTCTAACAGCGCTTGGAGTCGGAGGTTTGGCCGTGGCGCTGGCGCTGCAGGACACTTTATCCAACCTTTTCGCGGGACTACATATAATAGCCACGCATAAATTCCGGCCGGGCGACTTTATAGAACTGGAAACGGGGCAGTCAGGTATTGTGCAGGACATTTCATGGCGCAACACCACAATACAGACTTTGGCAAATAATTTTATCATTGTGCCGAATGCCAAAGTGGCATCCGACATTGTTATTAATTATTCCGGACCTCAAAAAGAAATGTCGGTTCTGGTCCCGGTATGTGTTGCATACGACAGCGATCTTGAACGGGTGGAGGAAGTGGTGGTGGATGAAGGACGAAAAATTCTTAGTACTGTTGAAGGCGCGGTGTGCGATTTCGAGCCGTTTATCAGATATACCGAATTCGGTGAAAACGGAATCACCTTAAAGGTGATATTAAGAGTTAAAGAGTATGTAAGCCAATACTTAATTACGCACCGCTTTATAAAAGCTCTGCACGCAAGATTTAAAAAAGAGGGGATACATATACCGTTCCCGCAGAGGGACGTTCACATTCACAATAAACAAAATTAACACAAAAAAATAATGAAAATAAAATTCTGCGGCGCCGCCCGTGAAGTAACCGGCTCAAGGCACCTGCTGGAAGTAAACGGCAAAAAAATAATGCTGGATTGCGGCCTCTTTCAGGGGCGGCGCCAGGAATCGGACGAAAAAAACCGAGAGTACTGCATCGACCCCAAAGAGATCGACGTCATTATCCTTTCACACGCGCATATAGACCACAGCGGCGGTCTGCCATTTTACGTAAAAGGCGGATTCAAAGGCCAGATCTTCTCAACATTCGCGACACGGGACCTCTGCAACTACATGCTGATGGACAGCGCTTTCATACAGGAAAAAGACGCCGAATACATGAATAAGAAAAATGCGAAAAAAGGTTTGCCCCTGATTGAGCCCCTCTACACAACCGACGACGCCTGCGACACCCTGAAACTGTTTTATGGCGTCAGCTACGAAAAAGCTTTCGTCGTAACCGAAGGAGTCGTCTGCAGCTTTTACGATGCCGGCCACATATTGGGATCATCGCTTATCCACCTCATCATCCACGACAAAGAAACCGACCAGCGATACACACTGGCCTTCACCGGAGACCTGGGCCGCAAAAACCTGCCGATACTAAGAGATCCTCAAATCCTCCCGCCTGCAGACTATCTTATAACCGAATGCACCTACGGCGACCGCTTCCATGAATCCATTCTGGATGCGGATAAAAGGCTCAAAGAAGTGGTAATAAGAACTGTGAAAAGAGGCGGTAAGATACTTATTCCCGCATTTTCCGTGGAACGAACGCAGGAAATCGTCTACCACCTGAACATTCTGTGGCAGAACAAAGAAATCCCCGACGTTCCCATTTACGTGGACAGCCCTCTCGCGGCCAACGTAACCGAAGTATTCACCAATCATCCCGAATGTTTCGACCGCGAAACTTTCCGTGAATTCATTGTAAACCGCAAAAACCCTTTTGGTTTCGGAAGACTGAAATACACGCGGGACGTGGAGGAATCCAAGGCGTTGAACGACCTGAACGGCCCCGCGATAATCATTTCAGCGTCCGGCATGTGTGAAAACGGCCGCATACTTCACCATTTAAAAAACAACATAGAAGACCCGCGAAATACAATAATGGTCGTGGGCTTCATGGCCCAGAACACACTCGGCCGAAAAATCGTGGACGGCAACGAAATAGTGAACATATTCGGCGAGCCGTACCACCTGCGCGCCGAAGTCTGCAAAATGGACGCCTTCTCCGGCCACGCCGACCGCAGCGATCTGCTGGATTACATAAGCCGCGTTGAAGGGGTGAAAAAGATATTCCTTGTACACGGGGAAGAAGATCAGGCGGCCAAATTCAAAACCTATCTGGAAGAAAACGGCTACAAAGACGTAGTCCAGCCCGCCCGCGGGGATGAAATAGAGATTCCGTAAAGCGCGGAGCGAAGCGGATCATACACACTAATATAACTCCATATTGAACCGGCAAATATATTCCGGTATATTGGCAATATGTATCATCTATGGAGAAGAAAGGCTGTCGCATTGCGAAAAGCAGGATATTCATACTCACTAATCCAACAAAAAGTGCCGGTTTCAAAGAGCACTCTCTCATATTGGTTGAGCGAAATTAAGTACATCCCCAACGAACTGGTAAAAGCCAGAGTCAATTCGGCGCTGCTAAAATCATCAATAACAAGACATGAAAGGCGGATGAATGAAGTGAAAAAGATAAAGAAGAAAGCAAAAAACACTTTTTTATCGTTTTCCAAAAGAGATATGTTTTTATTTGGTTTGGGAATTTACCTTGGAGAAGGAGCAAAAATGTCGCAAAGAGTCAGAATAATCAACGCCAATCCACAGGTAATCCGATTTATGGTCCGGTGGCTTGCGGAAGTTTTTGAAATTCCAGTGAAAAACCTAAGTTTAACAATACACTTATACCCTGACTGCAATGTGGATGAATCACTTAAATATTGGTCAAAAATAACAAAAATACCCATAAAACAATTCAGGAAGACCCAAATAGACATCCGTAAAAATAAATCCGGAAAAAGGCACAGAAAATTGCCCTATGGAACGGCGCACCTGGAAGCCAACTGTTGGGGAAGGAAAGACTGCGGAGTAGAACTATTTAGAAAAATAATGAGTTCAATAGATGCAATTTTAGAAAAATCTGATATTATCTCCCAGGAAACACAAAAAAAAATAATTTCGCGGGTATAGTATAATGGCTTATTATGGCTGCCTTCCAAGCAGCAGATGCGGGTTCGATTCCCGCTACCCGCTCCAGATCATTCCGGCTTATTTGACCCACCTACGAATTTACTACGTTCAGATTTCGAGTATTCAACATCAACAACTTTTCCTCCTTTAATGATAATTCTGGCCATGCCGGTTGATATTGTTGGAGCATAGACTGTTGTTCCAAGAACTTTGGAGAGCATGGCACCAATCGATTTTTCATCTTTCCCGGTGGAACATGAATTTAGAATCATTAATGGAGGCGAAGAAGATAATTTTTTAAAATCACTTTCGTCATTAAGGTCGATATATGCTTTTTCGCTAGCACCAGCCCCAAGATGAATACTTTTATCAAACCCATGAGCGCTTATAATGGCAACGCCACTTCTCATAACACCAAGTCTTTGTAGAACCTCTTCTTCAGATCCTGTTTCAATTATTGTTAAATTAAAATTTTCTGACAGAGATTCAAGAAATCTTGGATGAGTAAATGCTCCATTCCAGTCTGCAATCGTAAATACAGCAAGAAGTGGTGGTTTACTCGAGGGTTTCCCTGAAAGCATTTCTTCCAATATCTCGGGCTTGTATCTTGAAAAATATCTGATTCCGAACTGTTGATAGAGTTTTTTTACTTTATCCTCTCCAAAAACATCAATTCCATAAGCAAAATTCAAATAAACAACAGGATCGTTACACGGAGCCTGGAGAGAACATGCCAGTTTATAAGCTTTATCATAAGATGTCGTTATTTTATCCAGGACAGAATTCAAATAATGTACAGTATATGGCATGTTTCCATGGGAAAGCGCATAATCCAGCATCCACGTCTGAAACGCATTTTTTCCCAAAAGGGATGTAAAGGCGTCGATTGTACTAGATCTCCCAAAGCTGTCATCCGTATCTTCTGGTGTTGCTGCCAATACTTTAGATAAAGCTAGCAAGACCTTCGAATCTGCTTTTGGAGAAGACAACGGACGAAAATCCAGTTTCTGATCTTCTATGGCCAAATATACAACCTCTTGGACATTACTAAATTCAAAATTTGGATTTTCAAAATATTTTGATAATGCATTTAGGATTGCTGCAGATTTATCATGTTTCGAATACATTTGAACCAAAGACAGGGCAGCCTGCATTTTGGAAAAGTCATGGTGCTTAAGGTATGAGCCAAGAACCGCAGCATTTTTACCTGTTTGCTTGGCCGCTTTTTCAATAGCGGGAATTTGAGAAACATCGAAGTTGCGATTTTGAATCGCATAACTAAGTAAAGTCACTAAATATTCATCCCGAATAAATTTTGGTAACAAAGATTCAATTTCACTATATTTTGGACTTTTAACTATTGGTTCTAAATTATAATAAATATGCCACCATCCTTCAGATTGGCCATGAAGAAAAACAATATCTCTGGCAATAGCCGAAACAGAAGGTATGGGGTTTGCTTCTATGACTTCCTTAAGAGCATTGGCAGCAGTAGGTGCGCCATAAGGTGACGTTTTGATAGATGAAAATATCTTGATCAAAGAGTCTTCAAAGTCAAAAAGTACCTGAGGATCTTTTATTGCCAGTTTTCTTGCCAGTTCATTGAATGTGTGTATTAAAGGGATATGATATGTACTAACACGTATAGATCCAATGCGCTTCAAAGAAGCAAAAATTCGTGGGTCATAAGATGGATTATTGAAGACTTCCGCTATAAATTTTATATCTTCTTCCCAACCATGAGAATCGCCAAAAACTTTCGCAAATGTTCTTGGGTCAAAATGTTTTGAATCCAGAGCACTCCTAAAAGGAGGAATATATTTGTCATATTTCATACGCCCATCCATTGCATCATAAACAGTTGCATCCATTTTTGGATGCTTCAGAATACTGCAATTCCCGGTAATGGGATTTTCAGAAAATTCGGCAAGTAGTGAAAGGCTCCTTTTTTTGTTTTCAAGAAGATCAGAAACACAAGGTAGTACTTTATCACCTTCTTTTTCATATGCCAGCCTTAGAACTTCAGATTCTGCAGGGTTTAGGTTATGTTTCTGAGCATATTTTTCCCACATGGAGGGATCTACTTTTTGAACCGCAAATTGTTCAGCTTTATCGTTTGCACAATCGGCTTTCTTTTGCGAAGCACAGCCGCTAATTGAAGCTGCTGCCAATGAGCAGACCAACGTTATTATTGATGAAATACGTCTGCTTACCCGGCTTGGATGCGAGTTGCACTCACCAACCACCTCGATCGCAACTTCTTCAAGCCCTTCTTTTAATAGCTTTGGCATAAAAAAAAATCCTAAAAGAAGGTTATTAAAGCTGAAAATAGCAAAATAGTCAATAAGGAAAACTATAAGAGCTCCACCAAAAAGCAACCATTGACACAAGCTCCAAAATATGCTATATTAACCAACCTTAATAATATCCAACAATATTATGACCCCCGAATCAGACTCAAAAAAAGTCGATCTGCATCCGCATCTTTCCGTCACGGTGGAAGAGGCCGACAGGCTCGCGGCCTATTTAAATAAGCATTACCCGCAATTGCCCCTGCAGGACCAGCTGGCGCAATTTAGTGAAGATATGGTGAATTACAATCACGAAAGACCGAATCCTTACCAAAAAATCCAGTCCAACATTACAATTGGTCCTCAAGTCGTGAATAGCAAAATCCGCAAAGCCCAGGAAAGCGAAATCATGCACACCCTGGAGCACGGCCACAACGTTTATATCCGCGGCTATTGGCGCGCGGGAAAATCAACCATGGTTCAAAGCATTAAAGAGAACTTGCCTGAAACGACAATAAATATAGGGAATATATTCGGAAAAACTGAAGCAGAGGTGAAAAAAGAATTGGCCTATGAAATTGCACAAACAATATCTGGTGCGGAAAATTCCGATGAAGATGAACTGGAGCAGGAAATCCTCCGCGCGCAGGACCCGGTGGATTACTATAATGAATATCTGAAAAGAAAGCGTTCAATGGGAGTGATTTGCATCGATGAAGTAATTGGCATTGTGGATAAGCCTGAAGTACTGGCTTATATAGGCTCACTTGATCAACGTGGACGTTACAGCAATCTTAGAATGGTATTTGTCTTACACCGCACGGAAAAATATGAGGAAGAATTAATGAAGCATTTTACCGCGGGCGTGCCATTTAATATTGGATCCGTTCCAGAGCGGGATACGGACACTTTACGAGAACATTATAACCCCGATCAACTTATTAAGTTCACCCCGGAAGCCAAAAAATCGCTGCTTCATTATAGCGGAACTTCTCCATTTGCCTTCAATATTCTAATTTATTGGCTTTGTGAGCAAATGGGAAACGATTTTAATGAATATCACTATAAAGATGATAAAACCCCCGCATTGGGGAAACTAAAATTAACCATAACGGAAGATGATGTTAAAGCGGCCGTAAAAGCCTGCTATAACGGAACCGGAAATGTCGGACTATATGGTAATAATCAACGTATTTTAAATACCGGACTCAACGCTCACGAGCAGGAAGTAATATATTCACTATCACTGGGCCCGATAAGCTTCCATGAGAAAGATGAGTTTTCACCGGAAAAACAGCAGGCATTATATTCACTGATTAAATATGGCCTTGTTGTAGCCGATCCGGAAAATGAACTTTACAAGATTAATGGCGAAATATTACGGACTATAGTTGAAAATGCCGCCATGAGGGAAATTTACGAAGGGGATGACCCTGGAAAAAATTCATTCCGTAAGCGCGTAATGGCGATTATAGATGCCGCAAGATAACCACGAATCCTGAATTTACGAAAATTTTAAAAAGAAATTTAGCATAGTGTGATACTATCGTAGTCACTATGCCGGATCTTCAATATTTACTGAAAACCCATTTCGGACACTCGCGGTTCCGCCCACTACAGAGCGAGATTATTGAGCAAATACTAAACGGAAACGACGCGCTGGTACTGATGCCCACGGGAGGAGGGAAGTCCATTTGCTACCAGCTCCCGTCCATGGTCTTTCGGGGAATAACAGTGGTCATTTCGCCTTTAATATCTCTAATGAAGGATCAGGTGGATTCCGCATTGAGCAATGGAATCCCGGCCGCTTTCCTAAACAGCTCTCTGACCCCGGAGCAATCAAGACGGATAGAGAGCCAACTGCGGGCGGACGAAATAAAACTGCTTTATTGCGCCCCGGAACGCTTCGCGCTACCACACTTCCGCGATTTCCTAAAATCACTGCCAATAAACCTTTTTGCCGTCGACGAAGCCCACTGCATTTCCGAATGGGGCCACGATTTCCGCGCGGACTACCGATCTTTACATCTATTAAAAAAAGAGTTTTCATCCGTCCCAATAATTGCCCTGACAGCCACAGCCACCGGCCAGGTCGCGGACGATATTGCCGAGCAACTTGGAATGCCGCAGGTGCGGCGCTTTGTTTCAAGTTTCAACAGGCAAAACCTGACCTACCGGGTAGAACGCAAAGTTAACGCATTCAACAAACTCGTGAATTGGATTGAAAAATTCAAAGGCGAATCTGCGATCGTGTACTGTTTTTCAAAAAAAGAAACCGACGGAGTTGCAAATAAACTCTGCCGGCTGGGATACAGCGCGCGCCCATACCACGCCGGAATGAAGGCGGAGGAGCGAACCAAAAATCAAAACGATTTCATAAACGATAAAGTGGACATTATAGTTGCCACCATAGCCTTCGGCATGGGCATAGACAAGCCGGATGTCCGCCTGGTCGTGCACTACAGTCTGCCAAAAACCATAGAAGGATATTTCCAGGAAACCGGCCGCGCCGGCCGCGACGGTTTGGAAAGCGAGTGCGTACTTTTTTACGGAGCGGGCGATCAATTCAACCAGAAGTTCTTCATAGAGCAGATAGAAGACGAGCTGCAAAAAGAAAAACGCTACGAACAACTAAACCAGATGGTGGGCTACTGCGAACTAAAAAAATGCCGCCGAAAACAATTATTAAACTACTTTGGAGAAAATTTCGACCAAAGTAGTTGCGAAGCCTGCGACGTCTGCCTGAAAACCGAAAACACATTCAACGCCGCAGAAGTAAGCCAGAAAATCCTCAAAGCCATAGCCGAAACCGGCGGACGCTTTGGAGCCGGCCACATAATAAATATTTTGTTGGGAAGCAACCAGAAAAGAATCCGCGAACTCCGCCACAACGAACTAAACAGTTATGGATCCGAAGTGGACCACAACAAAGACGCCCTGAACCAAATAATAGCCAATCTCATTGAAGGAAAATACATAAAACGGGAAACAGGCATGTATCCAACCCTAAGCCTGACCGAAAAAGGCGCGCAGCTAATGAATTCCATCCGCGCGGGCGAACCATACGAAATCCAAATGGATGAGCCCGAAATAGAAGTCGAACACGAAATCCAGGCCCGGCCGGAAAAAATAAAAATGAAAAAAATCTCCAAATCCGGACAAAAATCCAATCTGGAATACAACCAAAATCTGTTCGAAGAATTCCGCATACTGCGGCGCAGCCTCGCGGAAAAACACAACGTTCCACCCTATGTGGTAGCTTCAGATAAAACCCTGATTGAACTTGCGCACTATTTGCCTCAAAATACGGAAGAACTCCTGAACATAAACGGATTCGGGGAAGTGAAAGCGGAAAGATACGGAAAGCCATTTTTGGAGATGATTAAGGCTACTTCTTAGCTGGATGCAAAAACCAGTGAATATATAAAGAATTCCTGTACTATTCACGGATATTTGACAAAAAGCCGTGAATTTGATATAATAGAAGCATGCCAACCATAAAAACAACGAAAACCAGAATAGAAAACCTAAAAAAAGAATATGAAAACCTGCGCAAAGGTAAAGATGCGCTTTTGCAAATAATAGACGAAGTAGAACTCCCCGAGAACGTATACAACTCAAACGCAATTGAGAATTCCACGCTAACCTTAAAAGAAACGGAAAAAATCCTTCTGGAAATGGAGGTCTCACGGGATATATCTCTTCGTGAAGTTTTCGAAGCCAAAAATCTTGCACAGGTATCGAATTACATTAAAACAAAAGCAAAAGAAATGGAGATTAACGAAGAAACCATACTCCTGCTGCACAAAATACTAATAACCAACATCAATGAAGAGATAGCCGGAAGATTCCGTCAGGAAGGAGAATATGTAAGGGTAGGCACATATATTGCACCCGCCCCCGAGCACGTGAAAAGATTAATCGGGCAAAATATAATCAATTACAACTCGGACAATGAAACCTATTTTACAGACAAAATCGCCCGCTTCCACCTGGAATTCGAGCACACACATCCATTCATTGACGGCAACGGGAGGATTGGAAGGGTTCTAATAAACTATCAACTTTTAAGATTGGGATTTCCACCGGTAATAATAAGAGATAAGGAAAAAAAAGATTATTACAGGGCTTTTACGGAGTATGACGAAAAATCGCAAACAAAAAGAATGGAAAAAATAATATCTTTGGCCTTAATGGAGTCGCTAAACAAAAGATTAACTTACCTTAAAGGTGAAACAATTATCACGCTCTCGGAATACTCAAAAAAACAAAAAAAATCGCTTACTGCCTTGATCAACGCGGCCCACCGGCAAACAATTATGGCATTCCGCGAAAAAGGAGTCTGGAAAATTTCAGACAAAGCAAAAACAGTAAAATAGAAAAGACAGCCCATTAACACCTGTGAAAAAACAAAATCCCCACCGCCGGCCCGCAGTGCGACTATTTCGCAACAAGGCCAGCGGTAAGGGATCTTGAAGATTAGAAAAGCTCTAATAAATTAACCCCCGCAGCAGCCGCCCCCGCCTTTGCCGGGCTTAATGCAGCATCCAACCAAAGTCCAGAGGCCGACTACAATGTAGCCCCAGACGTAAGACTGGATCGCGCCGAGAATAAAGCTGACCACGCTCATGTCTTCAAATCCGAAGAAGGACAATTTCATCATTTGCATATGTAGTTCCTGTTCAACCGGACGAATGAAATACCAGGCAAAGCAGATGACAAATAGGGCCACCAGAAAAAGACCAACCGCGTTGGCGCATTTCCAGTAGTCACATGGACTTTTTTTAAACATGGGAATGATGATTAAAAAATATTTAAGAGTTAACTTTATATATTAATAACATAAAGTGCCAATTTTCAAAAGGTAGACTTGGGCCGCGACATAGTATAACCTTCTTTACTGATGGCGATGATACCAAAAAAATACATTTGCATAGTAGTAATCCTTGGATCGATGATGTTATCGGCATTGACGGCCCGTGCGCTAAGCTCCGCCGACTATCAGATTAACGATTTTTCCGAAGTGCCGCTTGGTGGAACCGCCACATCGGTTGATTATAGGATGATTATTTCACCGTGGGATCAGAACTTTATAATGCCGGTAGTTGTACCAACACCTACGCCAACACCTACACCCGGTGGGGGGTCGCCATTACCTGTGGGAGGCGGAGGCGGTGGACGGAAACTGGAAAATCCTACAATAACAACGTTTTTTGTGCATGGTTCCTACGACCCGGCCTTGTTTCCGGAAGGAACGGTTATTACGCATGATACGTACGGATCTACCTTACTCGTGGAAGGTACGCGCCCAAGAACCACAAATATTGATGTCAACTATAGCAATGAAGGGGTTGCTTATCCCGACGATGACACCTGGGGGGTAACAAGGGTTGTTGGATACGGCGAAAACCTGTTCGAGGTCTACGCAATATTTCCGGACGGAAAAAGAAGCCTTATTGTAAGCACCATAGGTTTTAGACGTCTGATAGGTGACGGCAACGGAAACGGAATTGTGGACGATTACGATCTGGCATTATTATCGCACCAGTGGCAGACCACGCAGTGGGAGTCCGACTTTAACATGGACGGCACGGTTGACGATTTTGATCTTGCGGGAATGGCCGCCCACTGGGGGGAAGTGATGGTGTACCCGACGGTACAAAGATAAAAAAAAACGCCCCGTACAAACGAAGCGCTTTTTGAATTTTCAACAAATCCGGCAATCGAAATCTACTCTGTAGCTGCGGGAGTGGTTGTGTCCGCTGCCGGTGCTGCGGCCGGAGCCTTGTCTCTGTTCTGTTTCTCCTGTGCGATAGCGGCTACAACTGCCGAGCTATCCTTAAGAGGCTCAACGAAAACGACATGGGCTTTATTAACAACCATCACGTCATCCGGACCATGAAGCTCGTTTCCAAGCTTTACAAGCTGAACGCCTCCCTGTGGAGTCTGACCGTCCGGCAGTGGCTGAAGTTCCTTCTGGAATCTTAGATAGTAGATGTCCACCAGCTTTATGGAAGTAGCATCTTCACCCGTCACTTGTGCGAAGTAAACCTGTCCGTTGGAAAGGAAAACCGCGCTGGTTTTACCGCCCATTTTCATCATTGAAGATGAAAAGAAAGCGAAATACGCAAGCACCAATACTACGACAACCAACAAGATGCCGAGCATGCTGCCTGATGAAAGTTTCTTCATAAGGTTAAGGATTAAGTATAAAAATAATGTTTTAAAAAAGCATTACTTGCAGGAGTATAACATAAAATAAAAAAAAGAGTAAAATTTTTTCCTAACCAATTATCTAAATCCCCGCCGGCAGTGCGGACGGGGATTTAGAGGAAATGAAATTCTATTTATTTTTAGAGTGCAACTAGGGCGTCGAACCTGCATCACCCGTGGCGGGGATTTCAAACAGAACGTCGGCCGTGCCATAGTCCGCAGGGGTTGGCTCTTCCACATCCGCAGCCGGATCTGTGACCGGATCTGTGGCCGGATCAACGGCCAACTCCACAGGCTGATCATCAGCGGCGGGAGATACCGGTTCAATCAAAGGTAATTCATAATTCTGGTTTGCCAGAGTAATGTAAGTCTGAATATCCTTACTGCCGGTATTATCGCGGCTAAGGTGAATCTTCGTAGGTTCAACCGCGAATGCGTGCCAGTTAAAGAGAATATCTTCCTCGACCGGCTTGTTAAGACCGATCTTGAAGCCTTCCCTTGTTTGTTCGATTATCATGTACTCGATTCCATGACCGAACATTTGCGGACTTGCGACCATGGATAGAGTAACAACAGGCATTGTGGCGTACTCCTGTTCGAACGGAACTTCAACCACGGTATCACCGGCCTCTACCATCGCCTGGCCGACTGTGTCTTCGTTGAAGGTTACATGTTTCTTGACGATTATCTCTCCTTCAAAGACCGCCGTTTGCGCTACCGTAAGAGTCTGTACTTGTAGCGATGAAACACCCTGCAGGTCTACTGTATTTAACATCATGGCATCCTCCAGCACCGCGACTCTTGTATCCAGATCGGCAAGATCGGTACTCATCTGGGTGGATAAGCCTTCCAGGTCGGTTACGGATGTCATAAGTGTATGCAGATCAGTCTGAACATTTTGCAGATCGTCCGCGGTGGCCTGGCCGTCGGTGGTGGTAATTCCGGCATTTTGAAGAATGGTATCAAAATCAAGGTTATCTATCTGCCCCTGCACAAGTCCGGGGATATTTAGAGATGAGATCTTTGTATCTACAGTACTTGCAACCTTGGTTTCAATGGTGGATGGCAGATCCAGAGAAGACAGCCGTGAATCCACAATCGCTTTCATGTCTTCATCCAGGTTTAGATTATCCATTGCTTCGGAAAGAAGCAGCTGCACTTCGTCTTCCAATTCAAGATCGGCAATTCTCTTGGAAACCTCGTCCTCCATTTGTTCAACGGACAGACTCTTGTTTCTTCTGGAAATAAGTACATTGATCTTTCCTTCACCGTTTGCAAGACCCTCAAGCGCAATGCCAACCGTGGGATCGCCTGCATTGGCTCTCATTGCGTAGCCAGGTTTGCTTGCGGCTGTAAGAGAATCTCCAATGCGGATTCCGCCGTTTTCTGTGGAAACATTGGCGTTGATCTGACCCAAAAGACCGATAATCGGATAATGAGGGTCTTTCATGTTTGCATCGGTTGTGTTACCGACTATAGAAGGTTTAAGTGATACGATACCCATGACATTGCCGTCGGCGGCAGATTCGCAGCGTCTTACGGCATTCTTCTTTGCAATATCCACGCATACGATTTCGCCGGGCTTAAGATCGGTCTGAACGGAGTAGAATCTTTCAGCGTAGTCAGCACCCGTACCCGTGTATGCGCCATCGGCGTATACCGCACCGTCCGCCTGAACTCTGAATATCGGATCATCGGCACCGGCCACATCGGATCGTAGCATCAGTACGTTGTTACCGGCTGTGGTTTCATTACTGTTGATTTCAAAAGATACGGTTCCGGCGGTTCCTTCAATATTAATTGCGCCATCCGAGTAAAGTCCTCCTTCAATACCGGCCATACCCGCAACAAACAGATCATCGCCGCCCATAACGAATCCGGCATTGGTCAGAGTTTCGGTACGTGAAGTTGAGCCACCGAAAATGGCATTCGCGTCGAATACAGCATTACCTTCGTCAACAAGCAATGAATATCCTGTTCCGGCATTATTTATTACCAGGCCGTTCGGGTTATTGGTGGAATCATTCATGTCGAGCAATAGTCCGACCATATTCTCGGAATTATCAACTTCCACTTCAAGTTTTCCTCCTGCGGAATTTGTACCTATACCGAGTTTCTTTCCATCAGAATTAAAGTAGCTGTCTTCAACTCCCGAAAGCAACACCACTGATGAATTATCCCTGAAGAACCGCATTTCTCCTCCTGAAGGAGTAGACTGAACTTCCATTGCGGCTTCCTCTGATCCCGAGTCTGTTGATCTAACCATTAAAGATGTAATATAGCCATCAGCTCTTACAGGCTTAATCAAAACATTTCCGTCTTTTACTTCTAATTTTTCACCAGGCGTTGCTGTTCCAATGCCAACGCGGTTATTATCGGATTCCACCACCAAAGTAGTAGTGTCAACAATGAAGTCATCGTCTGCTCCACCGCCAAGAGTGAAGTTAAATCCATCCGTGGTTGAAGAGAAATTCATATCACTGTTAGAATCCGTAATTCCGGTATCGCTCAACGTTAAGCTTGCTCCGGCAACAAAGCTGCCATCTGTGTATACGTTACCCTCAACACCCAGCATTCCTGCAATAAACATATCATCGCCGCCCATTACGAATCCGGCGTTGGAAAGGGTTTCGGTTCTGCTGGTAGAGCCGCCGACTACCATATTGGCATCGAAGACTGAGTCTCCATCGTCCACAAGCATCGCGTAGTTATTTGTCGCGGCCGCGGGGGCGTCCTGAACATAAATGGTGGCCGCGTTTGTCAGTGTTCCGCTCTGGGTGAATGTAGTTGGAGCACTAAGCCAGAGGGACGCGTATTCATCCACGGTTGAGCCAAAAGAATTGGTGATTGTATTGGGCGCGATCTTGAACGTGCCCGCGTTGTTTGTTGAACTGTTCATTGTGTATGAAGGCCCTACGTAAGCGAAAGCATCCGCGCGGGCGTTTGTACCAATACCGAGTCTGCCGGCATTGGCGGCATTTCCAAGATCCGCGTCAACGTGCAGCATGTAGTTCTGCAGATCACCTTCAATACGGAAGTCAATGTTATCACCCTGCTCGTTGAATACTGTTTCCGAACCGGCGGAAGCGGCAAGGACGTTCGTATTTGTTCCGCTGGTAATAGTGCCAGCTGAAACAACATTACCGCTTGAACCGGTTACATCAAAGTTGGTCAGGTTGATGTCTGAAGTTGTGCCAACAATGTCTGTCGCGCCAAGATTCAGACCTGTGTCGGTCGCGGCTCCACCGTTTATGTTTATGAACGAGCCGTTAATAGTGCCGCCGGCCTTTGAAAGCCTGATGTAATCATCAACGTGTGAGCCTAATGCGCCAACAGTTGCCGGCTGGTTAATTTCTATTCCATAAATATCACCATTATTATCGATAGCGCCGAACGACATCTCGATTCCCTTAAGATCATCGCCTACTCCCGTAGTGCCGGCTGTTGTATTGATGATTCTCAACGCGTCCTTGTCTCCGTCTGAGGAGGCACTTGTTGCCATATCCAGGGTCAGACCGCCAATATCGGCGGCCCCGGCAACGCTTGAATGAGTCATGTCAAGATCAATCATTTCGATTGCGCCTGAAAGCGCTGATCCATTGTAATCGTAGTCAAGAGTACTGTCGTCATTGAATGTAAAGAACGGTGTCGCGGCATCCTGGATGACAAAATCCTGTGTGCTGTTAAGGTTGAAGGCAAGATCACCGGAAGCGTCCACGGTAATGGACTGACCGCCGTCGTAAGCCTCGTCAAGGGTCGTAGCGCCGCCGCCGCCATCCAATGCTTCCCATGTATTGGTAACGGTACAGGCCTTAATTGTACCGTCAAAAGAGTTTACGTAAACGTCACCTACAGCACATGTGCCTGGGTCACCCGTGTCGCTCTTCGGGTCAATGTTCAGGAATCCGTAGTCACCCTGATCTTTTATGGCGGCCAATGTGTTTGTGCCGTCCGTGAAAGTGAGCGTACCAGTATTACCGATGGCTATTTTTGCGGCTGTATCAGCAAGCTGTATATCTGTTACCGCGTCCTGAATTCTAAGACCAATGGTTTTTGTGGTATCCGCGGGATTCATAATTGTTTCAAAACCGATTATGTTATAGGCGCTATTAGCCTGAGTTGTAATCATGTCTACATGCGCGCCGGTAACATCGCCGGTCAGGCTGGAACTTTTTTCATGTTCAATGTTCAAAATACCCGGATCATCATCATCTTCTTCGTTAAATGATTTGAGGCGTATAAGGTTGTGGGTATCAATATTTCCGCCATCAATTGCAAACGAGTCCGTCTCGCCAGGAGTTTTAAATTCAATTCCTCCGTACTGATTTAAATCGAATATATCGGTACCATCGCTCTTTTCAACCAGAATGAATGAGTCAGCTTGACTAGCAGCACCTACTACTCTAAGACCTTTTTCGGTAGTTGTATCTCCTATAACCGCCAGCTTGGCATCATGATCGACTGTGTCTCCAATAATAATAGCGTCGCCCGCGGTGGTGTTGTAAACAACCGCGCCGCCATCCGTCCAGCCACCTCCACCGCCGATGTCGGAAAGGAAGGCTACTGTCCCCGTTTCGTTCTTGAAGGTGATTGTGTTATCCGCGGTCGGGTCGGTGATCGCGAAAGTGGTTTCATAGTCATTGGCTGTTGCTCCTTCAAATATGAATGGATTTACACCGGCCCATGTGCCGTTCGCTGTCAATATGTCATCAGCAGCATCACCAAGAGTTGTATTTCCCTGAGGGAATAAGGAACCGTAAACATTTGTTTGCGTTCCGTCTATTCTAATTCTAGTTCCTCCTCCTGTGGTAAAAGCAAGATTACTGGCGGAAGGTCTGTACATGCCTGTAGTCGTATCAGTGTCAAATGAATATGTAGGGGCACCCGATGCTCCGCTACTGCCTAGGATAACACCGTCTGTATAAATATTACCTTCTATACCAGCCATACCTGCCACAAACAGATCATCGCCGCCCATTGTGAAGCCGGCGTTGTTTAATGTCTCGCTGCGTGAAGTTGAGCCGCCGACAGTTAGATCACCATCAAATACGGAGGAACCGGAATCAACCAGGAATGCGTAAGGATTTGTAATAGTCGCATTTGCTCCGGCAATAGGCGCGCCGGTAATCGCAAACGTAGCGGCATCGGTAATTGTTGAAGCGCCGGCAAAGGCATATGTAGGCGCTTGTACCAGCATTTCTCTCTGCGTGGCAATGGCGCCGGTCGCCCATGTTTTTGTAGCGGAAAGATTTAAATTAACGCCAATATCCTCCGTTGAAGCGGTAAGCCCCGTATGCGCCCCGCCCGTAAGAGTGAAGGCGGTCGGAGAGCCGCTGGTTGCGGCTGCCTGCGTAATTGTCGCGGAAGAGGGGGCGAGAGTTAACATGTTCGCGCCATTACCTGCGAAACCGAGGGTATTTGTGGTGCTACGATACATTCCAGTATCAGGATCATTGCTAAATGAATGACCTGGCACACCTGCCGTACCGTCAGTAGTTGCAAGGAAACCGGTCACAATTCCCGATGTGCCTACACGCAGAGTCTGAACACCGCCTGCAGAAAATCCGATAGAATCCGATCCTACGCGGTAAATACCGGTATTGGTATCACCTGAAAAAGTAAGGATTGGTGCGCCCACGGTGCCATCGGTTAAGGCAGTAACTCCGGTTCCGGAAATGGTTACAAGGTCGGTTCCGGCGGAATCTTCAAACACTGCCAGATTGCTGGTTTGCGTGGCATTGCCCTGAATGAGTAATTGGGTTTCATCCGTATCGCCATCAACAGAAAGCTTGCCAAGTGACACACCGCCGATTCCGACATTGTCGGTGGAAGTGGTAAGGTTAACGTCCGTGCCGCCATCCGTCCAACCGCTGTTGGAAGCCATCGCGGCAAGATCGGTCCATGTAGTGCCGTTATCCGTATTTACATAGACGGCACCACCCTGATCCATGAAAATGGAACCCGCCTGAGCGGAAAGTGCTCCGTTTGGCGTGCCGGTACCTGTGTAAATGCTTACGGTATCTGCATTGGTTGTATCGTTCAAAGTAATAAAGGTTGTATCTTGCGCTTTGTCCACATTGAATGTGCTATCCGTGAAGATTGAACCTTCAACACCAAGCTGGTCGGCCACGAACATGTCGCCAATGGTTAGTGTATATCCGGAATTATTCAAAGTTTCCGCAATATCGTTACCGACAATTACGCCTTTGTCGTTTTCATAAACGCCGTTTGTGCCGTCTTCCCAAAGACCGGTTCCTGCAAGGGAGTCAATGGTTACCCAACCGGCGGAGTCTTCATCGCGATAAACCAGATGACCTGTATCGTCTACCGAAAATCCGGGATCGTTTGAATACTCCAATATTCCTTCAAAGTACATTGCTGAAACAGTTTGAGTAACTCCTCCTTCCGCAATACCAGTGGAGAACCGTATATAGTTACTGGAATCGTTATCGGGTTGCAGGAAGATGTCAGCGTTTGTGTCGCGGATGTATCCGTCATTTAATTCAAGGCTTGCTCCCGCAATGAAAGATCCGTCAGTGTAAACATTGCCTTCAATTCCGGCCATGCCGGCCACAAACAGGTCGTCTCCGCTCATACTGAATCCGCTGTTATCAAGAGTCTCTGCCGTTCCGCCTACAAGCAAGCCTTCACCACCGGAGAATCTGCCGGTTTCGGCAAGTACGGCACCTGCGTTACGGGTGCGGAAAGCAATTGCGCTTGTTTCATTTGTACTTGTGGCATTGGTTAAAATGCCGGATATGCGCGCGGCATTTTCGGTCTGTCCGGCGTTATCCTCGGTCCTGAACAGCAGTCCGGCGCCAATGCCGTTGCTGGCCGTTCCGGAAGTTGTGTGATCAAGAACCGCAACATTGGTTACTTCGCTGGTCGTCGCATCATCTATGGCAACATTGAGCTTGGAACCGGCAAGAGGACTTGCGGTGCCGATACCGACCTGGTCGGTGGCTGTCTGAAGCCTTACAACGGTGCCGTCATCGGCCCATCCGCCTCCGCTGGTTGCGTTTGCCCATGAAGTGCCGCCGTCAGAGTTTACATATAGTCCACCCGCCTGATCCATGAATATTGAACCGGCCTGGGCGACAAGCGAGCCGTTCGGAGTGCCGGTACCCGTATAAATACTTACGGTATCTGTATTGGTTGTGTCGTTCAAAGTCAGGAAAGCAACGTCTTCAGCACGGTCTATGTTAAGAACATTATCGGTAAAGATTGATCCTTCAACGCCAAGCTGGTCGGAAATAAACATGTCACCGATCGTAAGCGAGAATCCGGCATTGTTTAATGTTTCATCACCATCAGCTCCAACAATTACGCCTTCGTCATCCTCGTAAACACCATATGTGCCGTTTTCCCACAAGCCCGATCCGGAAAGAGCGTCAAACGCAACCCAGCTTGCCGAGTTTTCATCTCTGTAAACCAGCTTACCGGTGTCGTCAACGGAAATTCCGGGGTGGTTTGTGTAGGGAACCAATCCTATACCTACCCAGTACATAGCTGTAACTACTTCGGTTCCGGCTTCCGTGCCGGTGGAGAACCGTATATAGTCATCCTGATCATTATCAGGCTGTAAATTAATGTCACTGTCGATATCACGAATATAGGCCTCATTAAGTAGAAGAGCGCCCGAAGAACCTGCAATAAATGATCCGTCCGTGTAAACATTTCCCTCAACTCCGGCCATACCGGCCACGAAGAAGTCGTTACCGTCCATTGCGAAGCCCGTATTATCGATTGTCTCGTTACCGGAAGTACCGACCACAACGTCATCATCGTCTTCATAAGTGGCAAATGCGCCGGATTCCCATAGGCTTGAGCCGCCCGGAATGTCTGAAGTCAGAGCGACGGTTCCGGTTGCATCGGGGAAGGTGTAGGTTCTGTTGGCGGTCAGGTCTCCAACATCAAAAGTACCGAAGTAGGTATCTCCCGCGGATTCAAGAATTTTAAGTTCGCTTGAGGCATTGTTTAGTACAATGTCATAGGCGCCTGTCTGATTCCAGTCGGCGGTCAGCGGTCCGAGGGAAAGTGTAAGTGCGGCGCCTTCGGATCCTCCGTCCCCGCCGGAAATTCCGTTACCGTTTGTAATGGAAGCGACATAATTGCCGGTGGTATCAGTGGTGAGAGCGACCGTGTCATTTTGGATCATGGTACCTGTCACAGTGCCCGTGTCACCTGTGGTGACAAGGGTGCCGGTCACATTCGGAATTGTGATGATGTTGTCCGCGGTCGGATCTACCACGGTTAAAGTAGTTTCATAAGTGTTGTCTGTTGATCCTTCAAAAATAACGGTGCCTCCAAGGAACAGATTCCTCCAGTTAAAGGAGTCGGAACCAAGATCGTCAGTGTTGGTGGTATCTGAAAGCAAAGAAGTGTTAATAGCAACAGAGGCAAGATTTGAGAGTGCCGTATTTGCGCCTGCTGCCGGGATGTCGGTCAAGTATGCAACCGTGCCCGTGGCGTTCTGGAAGGTTATTGTCTTGTCGGATAATGTCGGATCTGTAATTACGAAAGTTGTTTCATAAGCGTCTGCGGTTGCGCCCTCAAATACAAAAGGATTGACTCCTGACCATGTGCCGTTCGCCGTTAAAATGTCAGCGGCGGCATCTCCAAGAATAACTCCGTCATCAAAACGGACATTTCCCGCATCTACAAATAGACCATATGTTGATCCTCCCTCGACGTAGATACCCTGATCCCATAGTGTGCCGGCCACTCTTACACCTGTCATAGTTCCACCGGACGCGACTCCGGATGTAACCTTAAGTGCGTCAACAAAAGAAGCTGCATCGTCGGCCGCATTTCCATCAATATCAATAAGTATACCACCCTTATCTATTCCTGCATTTAATGCAGAAGAAACAGTAGTATCAATTCCGACCATATACTGATTATCATTACCGGATGTAAACAAATCACCGGCAATCTGAAATTTTGATGAATCAGCGATGTTCCAATTTCCGGTCAGTTGCGTGTTTGATGAAGCTGTTGCTTGATCAATGATCAAATCACCACCACTGACAGTTTCTATTGTCAAATCACCTGATGTTGTCTCAAGTTTTCCGCTGCTTAGGACAGTAGCTGCGCCAACATTGATTGTACCATCGGTATAAATATTGCCTTCAACACCAAGCTGATCCTGAACAAACAGGTCGCCTGCCGCTAGGGTAAATCCTGCATTGGCAAGAGTTTCGGCCTGATCGATGCCGACGATTACACCCTTGTCATCTTCATAAACTCCATTTGTTCCGTCTTCCCAGAGGCCGCCAACTCCAATATCGGACAAGAACGCAACAGTACCTGTTCCATTCTGGAAGGTTATTGTTTTGTCGGATACTGTCGGATCTGTAATTAAGAAAGTTGTTTCAAAACCATCCGCGGTGGCACCCTCGAATACTAAAGGTGAAACGCCAGCGTAGGTTGCGCCGGTATAGTCGTGGATTCCGGTCCATGTAAAATTTGCAGTTTGATCAAATCCAATGTCTCCTGCAGCAGAAAGCGTTACCGGCCCTGTTGCTGATACAGCAAAAGTGCCTGATGCATTCGGTAATATAATCGTTCTGTCTGCGGTCGGATCGGCGACAGAGATAGTAGTTTCATTTGTGTCTGCGGTGGCACCCTCGAAAGTGAATGGATTAGCGCCTGACCAGGTACCGTTTGCGGCTAGAATATCTGCGGCGGCGTTACCGAGTATTACGTTGTCGTCAAATCTGGCGGTTCCTTCGTCAACGATGAGTGAATGACCTGTTCCCGCGTTATTGATTACTAAAACATCCGGATTATTGGTGGTATCATCCATGTCTAGCAGTAAGCCAACGTCATTGTCGGTGTTGTTGACCTGGATTTCCATTCTGGCAAGCGGATCGGTTACGCCTATACCGATATTTCCAAAACGATCAATTCTCATTCTTTCCAGATTGCTTGAGCCCGGATCTTGCCTTGTCATGAAATAAAGCTCGCCATCACCCTCAGCGTCAACACGCTCAGCGCCAATACTGGCACCGATGAAGGTATTGTCACCGGAAATATTGAAATCTATCTGCGCGCCGCTATTATTAGTTGTGCTTGTGTTGGTGAGTTGCAAACCTGTTACATGACTGCCGCCACTGGTTTGCATTGTCTGAAGAATCGCGTTTGGCGCGGCGGTTCCAATACCGACGCGGTTATTATCCGATTCAACAACAAGCGTTGTCCCGTCGACCGTAAAGTCGTCGCCTGCGGCGCCGCCAAGAGTAACATCCACGGAGCCCGCGGCTGCGGAAACGTTAATATCAAATCCTGAAGTGGCGGAGGAAGTTGTAATTGAGCCGTCAGCGTATGTTGTAGAAGCGCCAACGGTAAGACCGCTGTCTGTAAAGATAGTTCCCTCCACGCCAAGTTGATCTTGAACAAACAGGTCGCCTGCCGCAAGGGTAAATCCCGCATTGGCAAGAGTTTCGGCCTGATCGATGCCGACGATAACGGCCGCGTCGTCTTCGTATGTTCCGTTAGTGCCCGCTTCCCAAAGGCTTGAACCGGCTGGAATGTCGGAAGTAAACGCAACCGTACCACTTGCATTTTGGAAGGTAATAGTTCTGTCTGCTGTAGGATCGGTAAATGCGAAAGTTGTTTCATAAGCGTCAGCTGTGGCGCCTTCAAAAGCAAGAGCGTTAAGTCCCTGAAGAACGGAAGTTACAGTCAAAGTATCGGTGACTGCATCACCAATAGTAAAGTTACCGTCAATCTGGCCGCTTGCAAGTTGAGTCCATCCCGCGACTGAAAAATTATCAGAAAAAGCGGCAAGACTTGAGTGGAAAACCATATTGGGATTAATGGCGGCGGTACCAAAAGTGATGCTTTCTGCGGAATTTGTAGTATCTATGTTGATGTAGTTGTTCGTTCCTTCCTGAAGATCGTAAGCATCGGTGGTGTTGTCAGGTAAAGATGGTGTCAAAATATCCGATGTATAGGCAACCGTACCGCTCGCATCCTGGAAAGTGATTGTTCGGTCCGCGGTCGGATCTGTAAATGCGAAAGTGGATTCGTAGGCGTCCGCAGTGGCACCCTCGAACACCAATGGCGAGCCGCCCTGCATAACGGCGCCGGTAAAGTTATAATCACCGGTACCGGTGTCGCCGGTATCAAGCAAGTAGCCGGCTCCGGGATCACCAGTGAATGCAAGAGTACCGCTGCCGTCAGGGATTGTAATAGTACGATCGGCTGTCGGATCGGTAACGGAGATAGTGGTTTCAAATCCGTCATCCGTGGCGCCTTCGTAAATAGTACTGGTACCAAGATAAAGGTTTCTCCAGTTGATTGCATCTGAACCAAGATCGTCTGTATTGGTAGTATCTGAAAGCAGAGAAGTATTAATAGCAACCGCGGCCAGATTGGAAAGAGCCGTATTGGCGCCTGCTGCCGGAATATCGGAGGTGAACGCAACCGTACCGGAAGCATCCTGGAAAGTAATGGTTCTGTCTGCAGTCGGATCTGTAAATGCGAAAGTAGATTCAAAAGCGTCTGCGGTTGCGCCCTCGAAGACGAGAGCGTTGAGACCCTGAAGAACGGCGGCGACTGTAAGTGTGTCCGCGCTGTCGCTGCCAATAAAAGTATTGCCGTTCGCTGTAAGAGTGCCAGTTGAGGTGAGCGCTCCGCCGGCGGTAACAAGTCCGGTACCAAAATTAACGGCTTGGTTATTGGTTGTATTAATTGAAAGCGTACCGGTGGTATCAATGGTGGGAGTGGTACCTGTAATAACATTGGCCCCAACATTAAGTGCATTGACAATATCTGAATCGGATGCATCAATCGCGTCGGTAATCGGGCCAGTAGCGTCATAATAAATTCCGTCTAAAACCGTGTCAGTGTCAGAGTTTGCAAGATAGATTAAGTATTCAGTAGTAGCCACCGTCGCGTCAGGCCAGTTCGAGATCATAAGTCCAGTCTGGGACGAATTGATGCCAACGGCGTCTGTATCCTGATTGGTAAGTCGTATCTGTAATGCGCTCACGCCATTATCCTCTCCCGGAGTACTCTTAACCAACATGTTCTCCGTGCCTGTCAAAGTTATGTCAACATTGCTGCCAAGAGTAGTGGCACCGGCAACGTCTAAAGCGCCATCCGTATAGATATTCCCTTCCACACCGGCCATTCCCGCCACAAAGAGATCATCGCCGGAGAGAGAGAAGCCGGCATTGGCAATGGTTTCACCGCCAGAGGTGCCGATAACTACATCATCATCATCTTCATAAGTTGAGAAAGCTCCGGTTTCCCAAAGGCCTGCACCACCCGGAATGTCTGAAGTAAACGCAATAGTACCTGAAGCATCCTGGAAGGTAATGGTGTTGTCTGCGGTCGGATCGGTAAATGCGAAAATAGTTTCAAAAGCGTCTGCGGTTGCACCTTCAAACACAAGAGCATTCAGCCCCTGAAGAACTGCGCCGGTAAAGTCATAGTCGCCGGTGCCAGTGTCGCCTGTATTTAATAGGAACGCATCGTCAACATTCAAAGTATCGCCTGCAAGAGAAATATTAGTGCCCGCAACCAGATTGGTATCATCGGAAATATCGACGCTGCCATCGGAAATCATGGTGCCTGTAACGGAACCTGTGTCACCTGTGGTAACCAGAGTACCGGTAACATTCGGAACAGTAATAGTTCTGTCGGCGGTAGGATCTGTAACAGAGATGGTAGTCTCAAAACCGTCAGCGGTGGCGCCTTCGTAAATAGTACTGGTGCCGAGATAAAGGTTTCTCCAGTTAATAGCGTCCGAACCAAGATCGTCGGTGTTGGTAGTATCTGAAAGCAGAGAAGTATTAATCGCTACCGCTGCCAGATTGGAAAGCGCTGTATTGGCGCCTGCGGCCGGAATGTCGGAAGTAAATGCAACCGTGCCGCTTCCATCCTGGAAGGTGATAGTGTTGTCAGCCGTAGGATCGGTAATTGCAAAAGTGGATTCAAAGCCGTCCGCGGTGGCACCCTCGAAAGTGAACGGTGAAGCACCTGCCCATGTACCGTTTGCGGTCAACACATCCGCCGCGGCGTCACCAAGTGTCACGCCATCATCAAATCGTACATCTCCCTGATCAACCAAAATAGAAAGCCCTGTTCCTGCATTTTGAATGTCCAGAACAGTAGGATTATTGGTTACATCGTTCATGTCCAATAATAGGCCCGTAACTCCCTCCGTATCATCAACTTCAACCTCCAGTTTTCCACCTGGAGCCGTTGCTCCAATACCAACATCCTGTCCACTCGTAGCTCTTATTATTTCATTATTGTTTACATTGATGAAAGCGTAGTCGTCATGCCTGATTCCAATTGCATACTGAAAATCTTTATCAGCAATACCAAAAGTCGGATTAGTCGCGTTACCATCGGCACGAATAGAACCTTGAACAGATACATCTCCATCGTACCAGGTGATACCACCAGTCGCAGAATCAGAATATCGATAGTTTAAATTGCTGTCATCTCCGTTGGAAATAAG
>JAHJEW010000006.1 GCA_018825335.1 Patescibacteria group bacterium
CGGATCAATGCTTGGCCTCAGCTCCAAATCTTCAATGGACTTCCCTTCTCTTTCCGCGCGCTTTCTAAGACCTTCCAAGTCCTGCGCGGATATGTACGGCACGGACGGATTGTCATCTGGTTTTTCGCTCGACATAGGTAATAAGTTAACAAATAGGGGCCGATTCTAGGGGCCGATTCTATCGTTTTATTGCATTCAATGTCAAATGTTTGATTCCAGCACAATTTGACATTTTCTCCGCTTTTGGTTATTCATTTATATCCAAATACATACGTGCAACATAACATTATTTTTATTTATGGAAAATTCCAATGAATTTCATTCAACCGAACTTGATCCGGTTACTGTTAATCCCGTCCAAAATCAAAGTGCTGAGAATTCAGGTTCGTTGAAAAAGCTGCATAATGCATCACCAATAATTGCGGCGGCCGCGGCCATAATGGGCTTAATAACGGCCATGGGGCGGGACATAAAGAATGTTTCAGTTGTTGCGGATGCTCCAACTGCTGCAGATTCCCCCAAAAAAAGAGTAAGAAGTCCGTGGGAAACGCCCGATCCGGATAAAGAGGATGATCTGCAAGAAAAATACATGACATCGATTAGCATGTATCAAGATATTATTAATAATATAAAGAAACTTTCAAAACCAACCACCGTACCCGGTGCAAATGGCGATATTGTGACACACAGTGTCAATGTACAAGTTAAGGGGGAAAGTTATCGTCTTTCAACTATTGATCGTTTTTGTACAAACCAAAAACAATGCCCGAATCTTAAAAATATGAAGAGGGATGGCCCCTGGAGATTACCACATTACCCGGCTCCATTCGAGAGAACGAAGGTCAGGATTCAAAATCTTTCAAAGGGGACGGAGGGAAGTCTTTTTTTTAAAGACAATGGCCTGGGTCTTTGGGTTGGGGCCAATCCCGATTTCAGCAAGGAACCGGTTGCATATTATGAAGATCCGAATCCGCTTCCTTTACCACATGATGGTGTTATTGAATTTGAATTTCATTATACTTCGAAGACCAATAAGCGTGAGCTAATCATAGAAAAAGTAAAGAAACTGTATGCCGGACTGGATCCTTTAATAAGAGCAAAGAGGGCTAAAGAGTACGCGGCCAAAAAGAGAGCGGAGGATGAACTTAATAAGCGCGCGAAAGATTTGTAAAAATGAAAAGAAGGTTCTGCCCGGACTTCTTCCTATTGCTACGGAGTTTCGCAACCTATACTCTCACCGGTCATATCCCGGGCAAACTCTTCGAATGCATCAAACGTTGCGCCTCCAAAATCGCCGTCAACTGTATCTTCATATTTCATGTAGCCAAGATTCTTCAATAGCTCCTGAATTTGCCTTACAAAAGGGTTATTGTGAGTAACAACTATATTTTGTTCAGGGTTCTTTTGTTTTCTGCATAAATAATCTTCGGCAAATGCCTGATTATTTATCATAAGATCAAAGCAGGTTTTGTGCGCGTTATATGTTGCCTCATCGTAATTTCCTGTCAGATAATCATTTTCATTGAGTGTTTCACCAAAAAAGCCGTTTTCCACCAGAAATTCCTGAAATAATCTAATTTCATCCTGACTGACTTCCTTTGATTGATTTATTTTTCTCGATATTTCGAACGCCTTTTTGGCTTTTTCCCTTTTTCCCATTGTTGGATTTTCAACAATGTAATCCCCAAGACAGAACTCATCATCTTTTCCCGCAATTTTCCCAAGTGAAGCTTTAAACTCTCTCAGCTTTATTACAAAATTGTCTGCGGCAATCATAAGGTTTGCCAGAGAAACTGTTAATTGGGTGATTTCTTCCGCTCTTTGCCTCGCCTGCTCTATTTGCTCTCTTCCCGGCATATACTCCAACGCACCATCAATAATTGATGATACCAGATCTTTTCCAGCCTGTACGTCGTCAGGATCTATATACTTGGTCAATGTTTGTTCCGCCCGCATTGCGATTTTCTCTGCCCCAGCCTTTGCTTTCTGGCCATATTTCTGGCCTTTTTTCAGTGCTTTTGCTCCACTCAATATCTTTTGCAGTCCGGGTTGCTCAAATCTTCCAATTACTCTATCCGCAATTTCTTTCGGCTCGATCAAAGCACTTTCATGTACGCAAATTTTTTGTTTTGATATTTCATCTATTATTTCTATTATTCCCGAAATAATTTCCGTAGCTTTGTTTAAAAGTGCCGTGTAGTACTGGGGATTTTTTATAATTTCCAGAAATGAGATTCCCTCAAACTCCATATTAATCTTCTCCAACTCCGTTTTATATTTCTTTAACTTACTTTCTAAAATTTTCAGTTCAACCAAAGGTTCCAAAAATGGATATCCCGCTGCAATAATGCTGCCCAAAACAACTGCGCCAATTTTCAGTATTTTTCTGCGACTTTGTTGACGTTTTTTTTTGTCTTCTTCGTATTGTTTATAATATTCCGGGCCGGGCACATCGTTCAGATCAAACTCATCATCGTTATTTCCGGGAAAATTTGACATTATTTAATCTTTATAAAGTAATAAGGGTTTTATGTATCATGTGTCTCAATATAAATCAAGACCCGTCCGAATTTAATTTTAAATGAGCCGTGTAAGTAAGGAGGTTTTATCCCCTTATAAAGCGCCTTCATTTATTTTCGTATCCTTAATGAACAGCAATAGAAAAAATGCAATTGCCGTTAGAGCTATGGAAAAGTACAGTGGGACCAGAATTCCGGCTTTTTCCCAGAGGAAACCGGCCATCAGTGAAGAAGGAAGCGCCACAAGGCCTACCACCATTTGGAAACCGCCAAGACCGCTGGCACGAAACTGCGCGGGCGCCAGTTCCGAAACGAAAGTTCTTTGCGATACATCTTTTGCCGACAGATGAATGCCGTACAAAATGAAGATTATTATCAGGCCAAAGTTGCTTCTTAAAAATATGAGCGCCAGACATGTGAACGCCCAGGCCAAAAATGAGATACCCACGACTTTTTTTCTGCCGATTTTGTCTGCCAGTTTGCCGAAAGGGATCGAAAGAATCGAAGCCACGACTGTGAAAATTAAATATAGAACGGGAACGAATGTGACCGCGAAGCCGAAGTTCTTGGCGTAAATGAGCAGAAACGAATAACTGAATGAACCGAGCGCAAAGATCGTGCTTAAAAGCATAAAGAGGCGGAAATTGCGATTCAGATTGGAGAGCCTTATGCCTTTGAACAGCTTTGTTTTGGCGAGCGGACGTTCTTTAACGAAAATTATTATCAGGAGCGTCGCTAAAACCGATGGGATGGTCGCGATCAGAAAAACCGTTTTGTAGCCCAGGTACTGGATGAAAATTATTGCAAATATTATTCCAAAAACCGCGCCAAGATTATCCATCATGCGTAGAATTCCAAAATTCCTGCCGCGGTTTTCATTGGTGGATACATCGGCGATTATGGCGTCACGCGGGCTGCCGCGCATTTTGCCGGAGCGATCCAGAATTCGGAACGGGATCAGCCAGTGCCAGGTTGTGGAAAGCGCGTAGCCAATTCTTGAAAGTACGGCAAGGGCGTATCCCGTCCAGATAAAGATTTTTCTTTTTCTTAAGCGGTCGGATACGTAGCCGGAAACCGCCTGTGAAATGGAGACAATCGCCTCCCCGATTCCGTCTATAAGCCCAAGAATTTCCATATTCACCCCCGCGAAACTTGTTACAAAAAGCGGCCATATTGCGAAAATCATGTCCGAACCCATGTCGTTCAGGAAAGATGACCATGAAAATATGCGCACGATGCGGCGGGATTCTTTGGATTTGGGGGTTTCTTCACGGGGTAGTGTTTGTTTCAATCGGAAAACGTTACGCACTTTGTAGTGTAGTTACGCGGTACAATGTAGCGCGATGTGCTCTACCGCGCAATAATCAGGGCGAGCGCCCGGCATGGGCGAGATATGTATGTTGCGTATGGGTGATGCTACTTTAAAATGTAGAGGGTATCAGTGTAAAAGCTGCACGAATACAATAGTTACGATCCTTATAAGACCCTTCTCTTTCCTTTACCATTAAACCTTCTGATTCACTGAAATAAGCCTCCAAACATTTATAATGTCCATCGATTATGGGACGTGCCAGTGCCACAAAATTATTCGGATCATAGGAATCAGAAAAAAGAAATTCAATTAGAAATACTACTATATCGTCAGAACATTCCAACATCTCTCCGGTTATTCCATCCATTAATTTTTGTTGAGCGGCCATAAGATATTCAATAGCTTCAATCTTGCGTAATCCATGTTGTTGAATTTCTTTTTCTTTTCTTTCAAAATCCCCTTCTAAAGGCTGTGTTCCATGTTTTGCCATTTCTACAATGGAGACACCAAGATTATTCCCTTTTATAAGCCACCAGTGTTGCGTTTCATGAGTTCCAGGAAGAACACTTAGTTCAGTTCTTTTTTGTTTTGGATAATGCATGTTGGCTTTAAGATTCATTGCTTCAACTACATCTACACAGTTCATTTGTGATGGAACGATTATTAATCCCGGTTCATTAATGTAATTTGCTATTATTTCGAGTTCTTTTCCCTGAAGCCCGATCAGGGTTTCCATAATTTTTATTTTTGATGGAACATCTATATCCGGATCTATAGCTTGCGCAGTTTGAACTGCCTTATTATATCCTCGTAAAATGCCTATTAGTTTTTTCTTCTGCTCATATGTTAATCGCAGTTTACCAAGCTTTGCGAAAAATACTTCCGTTATTTCTTCCAGCGTTATTCGCTTTTTCATCACAGGTTGCTTTGTTGGACGCATAATCATTTTCTCACATATTGGCTTTACACTTGGCTCCTGCGGAAATTTCATTGTCCATTCCGGTAAATAGTCGCCGTATTCCTTGTATAAATGCTCCATTTTTTCTTTGCGTGAATCATAACTTTGTTTTGCTCTTTTTTTATCGTACTTGAAAAGAACTTTTAACGCCTTTTGGTACAGGGTTACATCTATCCCTAAAAATGGGGGAAGACTTATGGTGTTGTCGAAATCCTCATAACTCATTCCTAAATTTTGGATACGTGTTGTCGCGCTCATTAGTATTCCATAATCCGTATCGAATGCTTTTTCCACGTACTCTAATTCTTCCAGTGCATTTCTGCGCAACGCTTCTTCATCCCGGGACTCCGGTTTTTCGTTTTTTTCGCCTTTTCCATCGGGCTGTGATAATAGTTTATTTTGCGCTTGTGCGGGCCCTAAAATATGCGTTTTGCTCTTGGTTGAATGCAAATACTTTTGCCCATGACATATTATTTTATCTATTAAGATCCATTTGGGAGGTACGACGACAGTCGTATTGTTTTTACCGTAAGCATTTGCGGAATTGTCATACTTTTCGAGTACCTCTGCGAAATACGCGATCTGTTCCCCGCTTACGTCCAGTTCATTTAGTGTTGCCAGCAGTTTTTCTTCTGAAGCTCTTTCCGCAATTATGTCCTTAACTCTTTTTAGAAGGCTTTTAACAGCAATTATTTCTGCCGCTTTATCTTCGGAGAGCTTTACAGCTGTCCTAAATAATTCAAAAACCAGCGTAGTTGTTTCGCTTGTTTCTACCTGTACTTTTCCGCTGGTTAGAAACCACAGATATAATAAGGTCCCTTCAATGTCCGGATTTTCCAAAACAATATCCGCGCAGACTTTGGCAAACATAAGGGGCATGCCGTGATCCACGTAGTATTTATCTTCGTTTTTTTCTTTTTCCGGGTTTTGTGAAATAACCTGAAGTATTTGTTCTTTAACACCAGGAACCCCTATTTCTTCCTCTATTTTTGATTCTTCTATTTTTGGGACGGGGTTTTTATTATCAGGATTAAATTCCCAATCCGGGAAATGGCCGGGGAAAGCAAAGAATAGTTTTCTTAATGATTTGAACCACGCTGCATAACTGCTTCTGGCCTTCTCTTTATCGTAAAACATAAGCCTGGTGAGTATTTTTTCATATTCTTCAATTGCTTGTTTCATTATCGCCAAGGCCTCTAAATCCATGTTATAACGATCCTTCCTCAAAACATTGATTTCAGTCTCCGGCGTTTCTCCAGCAATTTCAACAAATGGCTTTATTATTTTTCCTAATTTTCCGGTCGTCGCTTCCAGCCTTTTAATTAATCCCTCTCTAACAAGGTTTTTGCCGTATTCTGATGAATCTGGTTTTCCCACTTTGTCTTTATTGCCGGAATCTGGATTATTCATATTTTGGTATAAAATATGTCAAAGGTAGGAGATTTTCATACATAATCTTTTACTTTTTGTCAATTCCGTTTGGAACCTATCTACTTATCATCTTCCTCGTAACTATATAGCTTCGCTATATCTAGCTGAAGATAATTCACTTCTTCATCATAGTTAAGATTTTCCAATAGGGGTCTAAAGGCATCGTTGGTTATTGGGCCATAGGTGCTGTCCATGCCTTTGTAATCAAGGTATCCGCCCCTGGCCAACATTTCCTGAAGTTTTTTAATGTCTGGATTGGTCTTTTTTCGTTCTAAATATTTATAATCGCATGCCGCGTAGATTGCCGTTCGCATGACTGCTTTAAAGTTTGCGTATCCTGCAATCGTTAATGCGCGTGCGTTGTTTTCCTCCGCCTTTGTTCCTATTTTTTTAGATGGGTATTTCACAAAACCATATTCTTCCAAAAATTCCCCCAATTCCAGATCGTCTATCATGAAAGGTTTTTCGTCTTCAATTCTCTTTGCCATTTCTTGTGCTATATGCTCTTTCCTGTCGGCCAAATCTGCGAATTTCTTATATTGTGCGAGCAACCTTGCCCTTGGACTTTCTTTTTCTTTATTTACCTCTTTATTATTGCTAAATTCTTCTATATCCGCGCTGGAAATTTCTTCCAGTGCTTTTTTCAAAGTTTCTAAAGAAGCAACCAATCCATCCTTTGCTGTGATTATTTGCATAGATTGTTGCGCGTCTATATTTACGTCGATTACTGGTATTGATACTTTTCCAATGCCATCCAGTGAAATACCAGTGAAATCCTGGATTTTGCCTTTAATCCCCAACAGTCCATGTACGGCTTGGGATATTAGCCCGATCTTACCGCCGTTTAACCGCCCATTTTGCGCATCTATTTTTGCCATTGATGAATATGCAACTCCACTATTTACCTTGAATCCGGTGCTTTTAACTTCATTGATTAATGATACTATTACCAGTATTTTCGCTCTGACTTTCTCCAATCTGGCTATTAAATTTCCGGGATGTAGCAATACTTCTTTTGCATTTGTGTTAAGGCTGGATTGAAGTTCGTCAAGTTCCCCATTCGATTCATCTATTTTTTTAAATAGTTCCCTGACTTTTATTGCCTGTGCAACTTCCGGGTCAAATAATGCCGTTATATTTTCCCTACACTGATACATGAGAGTTGTTGTTACGGCTCCGCCAAAAACAATCAGCAGGTCTCTTCTGGTTAGACCTTTTTTTTGTGGATTCTCCTGTTTTCCTTCCAAATCAGCGCTATTTCGAGGTGAGTTATTCATATTTTGAATTTAGAGTTTAGGGTGGCAAATATTATAATAGCTTTCTACTTTTATCAATTTTCTTGGATCCATTGACTTCCTTTCGCGTTTAAAGCCTTAATGCTAATCCTGATGTATCTTTCCACTGGATATAATTAAGATGGATGAGTCAAATTTATCTTAGTTTGATGCTGTTGCAATTAAAATCACCGCAGTCTCAAGCTACGGCTTAAAATGTTACATGGCTTTAAAACTACTTATGAAAAAGTTTTGACGGCTTTATCTTCAGCACGGCAAACAGGTAAATGATTTCAAGGATTCCGACGGTATTCACCACTAAAAGGATTGCAAACCACCATGATTGTCCGCGCCTTCCTGCATGCCATAGGGCCAGTCCCTTCCAGAATAATACCCAAATAACTAATAAAGGTATAAATGGAAGAAGGGCATTAAGCAATTCAGGTGCTCCACTGTTACCGCAAAAAGTTGAAAATAGTTTTTCCATTTGTATGATTTTAAGTATTTACTAGTTGATGTTGATGGATTGGTGATGTGTACCCCATTCAGTGGACACTTTTGAAACCCTCAACCCTCGACCTGGGCTAAGAGATGATCCCTGTATTCAACAGGCGTCATCCTGTTTCTGGTCCACTGTTTTCTTTCGTGATTGTAGTATTGCATATA
>JAHJEW010000045.1 GCA_018825335.1 Patescibacteria group bacterium
ACTAAAAGGCTTTAGGTCTTTAGTTAGAGGTGTTCGAGACATCAACTTCTTTTTATTTAGAATTTCGACTTTTTATGCCTAAAAAATCGTCAATTATTTATTCAAAGTGATTTGCGTATGATCCGTAGTCTTCTCTGGCCCATCAAAAATAAAATGAGTGAAAGGGATGTTTTAGAAAAAGCGGGTGGCGGGTTTAGCGACATCGATGAATTGATCGGTGGAACCGCCGCAAAGTCCGGTATCCCCGACGCGGACAGGCCGGATGAGGATATTGTCGCCGGATCTCAAAATGCCCCCTCCGGTTTCTATACCAGAACACAGGAAAGGCATGATTCCGGCGAGATGCCCCTGGTTTTGCCTCCCGGACAACTTGTCCGTCCATGGCCGCCTGAAGATCAGAGGGCAGATATTCTATTGCCATATAAACGCCTGCGGGATTTTGTTATGGATTTTTTGAACGCACATCCGGATGAATCTTTTTGTTTTCTGGACAGGGGAAAACTCCGGGAAAAAGCGCGTATTTTAAGCAGACATTTCATCCCGGACGATCCCAGGCGCAAAGTGGCTTACGCCGTTAAGGCAAATCCGCGTAATTCAATAATTCATACGCTCGCGGAAGAAGGCATCGGCGATTTCGATTGTGCTTCCATTGAAGAGATCAAACGTGTGAGAAAAGTGTGTCCCGATGCGTGGATATTGTTTAATAATCCTGTTAAATCCGCTTCCGCCATAAGGGTGGCCTCCGGGATGAATGTCCGGCATTATACGGCGCAGACCCCGCTGGAAGTTCAGAAAATCAGTCAAAATATATGGCCCCCGGAGGAAATATCTAATACGGAGATTGTTTCCAGGCTAAAAACAAGCAATGATTTCGCGGCCATTGATCTTTCTTCGAAGTTTGGCGCGCCGCCGGAGGAGGTTGTAAGGATGATAAGATTGATAAGGGACAGAATAGGCGCAACGGCCGGGATTTCCATACATGCCGGAACCCAGAATGTTTCCGGACAGTCTTTTGCGGATGCCATCCGGCTTATGGGAGAGGTGGCTGAAAGAGCCGGCGGCGTGGATATTTTTAATGTCGGTGGCGGGATCCCAGTAAATTATTCTTCTTCCGACAAGTATGATTTCAAAGATTATGTGGAGGTTATTTCACGGGCAATCAATACATATCTGGTTGATGTTCTGAAAGGGCGCAGCGGTTCGAAAGAACAAATGATCGCAATTGAGCCGGGAAGGGCAATTGTGGCCGAGGCCGTGGATCTGATCATCCCGATTATGGCGGTGGAGGAGGGTGACAATCCCGCAGTTTACTTTAACGACGGTATTTATACTTCTTTTATTGACCACGCGGTTCACAAATGGACTTACAATTTTGAAACGATGAGGAAAGACGGGCTTCCCCATAGAGGGCGAAAAAAATTGTATACTCTTTTCGGCCGGACCTGCGATTCCGGGGACACGCTGGGCGAAGTTATGCTGCCGGAAGATATTAGGGAGGGAGATTATATATGGGTTTCTTCCGCCGGGGCCTACATGGACTCACTGGCTAATCCTTTTCATGATTTTAAACCGCCAAAATACATTATTTATAATTAATAAGGTTTGTCATGAATGATACATTCGATGAAGCGACGGAGTTGGAGCGGGATGAAAATCCTTCTTCGGATCGCGTTACAATACCCGATTTGTCCACCAATAATAGACTGTCCGGTATAAATTTTCGTGAAAGGTTTATGGATGTACTCGGTGATGGGGGCGCGCGCGTGGAATCTTTGAAATCGCCGGAGATTAAAGATGAGACCATTGATGAAATTTCCGCTTTTTATCGTGAAACTTTCAATAATGAATTCCCGCAGTTTTTGGCGTGTATTCCATGCAGAAGGCAACTCCCCGCGTGGGAAGTTTTGGGTCGCGCGCAAAAGGAGATTATAAGTCTTTCGGAAATGAACGCGCTTGAAAGAATGCCGGAATGTGAACAGTGCGGCGGAGAAATGGAACTTTATCATGATCCTCAAATGACGGGTAAGAAACTGCGTGAAAAATTCAGGAGAGATGCCGATCTTGTAATGGTACGGTCAAGCGCGGATGATTCCATCCAGGCGCTCACTTTCGGGTATAAAAGATCGCTTCCGGAGGTTTTCGCCAATGAATGGGAATATGAATATGCGTATACCAAAGATCCCGCAAAGGGGCCGAAAAGAAATTATGGGAATTTTCTAGCGCGGGCGGCGGTTGCTGCTTCCCTTGAATATGAGCGTCTTTATGGGCGGCCTTTTAAGCCGGATCCGGAGCGGAACGTTTACTGCTGGAACTGCGTTGTTGTTGGCCCGGAAATGAGAAAACAGGGAAATCTCAGGGGGCTTTTAAAAACTTTTTTTGCATCCATTCCGCCGGAGGCGAGAAGGGATATGCCCGTTTTAGGGGAGGTTATGACGGGATCGGATATGCATAAGTTTTTGCGTAATCTTGGAGGTGTGGAAATCCCCGGAGTTTTGGGTGATGATTTAATGCTTATGTGTTCGTTCCTTCGTTTTTCATCGGTGCAATTTACCATTTAATCTTTTTTCTCTTGGCCCCGGAATATCTTACCTACGTTTACTGCATTTTGTTCCTGATAATGCTATCCATAGGGACAGCTGTGCTTTTAAAAGATTTTAGGGCGCGGGTTAACCGGGGTTTTTTCATGCTTGCGATTTCGGTTATTGCGTGGGGATCCCTGCTTTTTGGGGGCTACGCATTTATACCGAATAATCCCGAAATGGCGCTTTTGCTTTTTCGTTTCACATACGCGGCCGGCGCTCTCGCCATATTATCCCTGACCGTTTTCTTTTATTTTTTCCCGCGGGATACATTTCCTTTGTCAAAAAAAATCCTTATAGCGTGGTTTATTACGGGGCTTGTTATTGCGGGCTTGGCGGCTTTCACCCCGCTGGTGGAGCAGTCGATTTATATGGAGGGAAATGTTCCGATGGATGTTTTCGGGCCGCTTTATGCGGTTTATTTATTTTATCTGTCGGGCAATATTGCTTTGGCGGCATGGCTGGCCTTCAATAAAATCAGGAAAAATAAAGGCGTTGAAAGAAAAAAAATTCTTATTGTTTCCTGCGGGCTTTTTACGTTTGCCCTGCTTGCGATGCTTACTAACGCGATTTTGCCGCTTTTTGATATTTATATTTTGCAAAAAGAGGCCGTCGCTTTTTCACTTATTTTCTTCGCAGCGGTTTTTTATGCAATTTTCAGACAAAGATTTTTTAATTTTTCTTTTTTAACGCTTCATGCTTTTCGTTCCGGAATTATTTTTCTGTCTTTTATCAGTCTGGTGGTCGGACTAAGAATTGCATGGGAAAATCTTGCCCCCGGAACCAATTATCTTGTCCAAAGCATTGTTATTGTTTCATTTAGTTTCTTTGCGTACAAATTGCTGGAACGCGGGTTCCCCCGCCTTTACAGCTCTTCTTTTCGCCATTTTCGAAATACGGTCGGGGAATGCGGGATCAAGGTTTTTAATTGCAAAACCTACAAGCAGCTTCTTGATCTGTTAAATGAAACTTTCGTCGAGAAACTGAGTATTCCCCATGTGAAGTTGCACACTCTTGAAAGTTTGCAGCCGGATGAGTTTTCGGCTTATCTGGAAAAAAACGGCAAATCCATCACGCGTTATGAGATTTCCACCAGCGGACGCAAGAATTCCGAGGATAAGATTGTATCCGAAAAAATGAAATTGCTTGGCGCGGAAATTTGTTTTCCCCTTATAAGTCAGGAAAATCTGATAGGATTTTTTATCCTTGGTGTGAAGCAGTTTAACAAGACTTATTCCCTGGAGGAGATACATGAAATAGAGAAAATTATTTCTTCTCTGGAAATAGTGCTCATGAATATTCTTTTGACCAATACTCTCCACGAGGAAAACGATATCATGAAAAAAATCATCCGTGACAGGACCTTTATTTTAAAAGAAAATAATGAAAGACTGGAGAAAATGGTTGAGCAGCAGGATCATTTTTTATCCATGGCCGCGCATGAATTCAGAACTCCCCTTACTGTGGCGATGCTTAGTCTGGACCAGATTTCATATGCATATAAGGGAGAAATTCCCGCTCATATAGAAAAAGATATCCGCACTTCCCATAAACAACTTGGGAAACTGGCCGATCTTGTTAACCGGTTGCTTGATGCGCGCAAGGCCGAGAACGACAATGTTTCAGTTGTCCCAAGAGATCTGGATATTGTTCAATTCATGAAGGAAACGGCCAAAAGCATGCAGCTTCTTGCGAAGAATGAAGGCATGAAGCTTAAATATGAAAGTACACAACAGGGCGCGCTGGTTGTTGAAACCGATCCGGTGAGGCTGCGGGAAATAATTGAAAATCTTCTTCAAAATGCCATGAAGTTTAGCCATAAAGACGGGGAGATTGTTCTGAAGATGGATTATTTACATGATAAAAAGAAGATTGTTATTAGAGTAATGGATAAAGGGAAAGGTATTGCGCGGAAAGATTTGAATCGCATTTTTGAAAAGTTTCAGCAGGGCAGGCTGCACAGAGGAGGGGTTGGTGCCCAGGAAAGTATTGCGTGCGGCGGGAAAGCCGGGATCGGGATCGGGCTTTATCTTTGTAAAAAATACGTTGAGCTTTTAGGCGGGACAATCGCCGTTACCAGCAGCCGTAGTAAAGGATCGGCTTTTACGGTTGAGCTCCCCGTTAGGGGTGGCGGTAGCGGTAGTAAATAACAAGGTTCCAGTCGTCCATGGCCGAACTGCAGTTATTGTCCACGCCCCAAAGAATGTATTGGCCGCCGTTTACATTGACGTTGAGAGCGTTTGAATTGTGTACTTCGCCGGTTAAACCTGCCGCGATATTTGATTCAAAAGAAAAGTCGTTATCGTTCGACGCGCTGCCGGTGGACCAGACTTCCAGATCAAAGGAGCCGCTTGAGCAGGCATCATTGTCCTCGGAAAATCCGTAGCCTGTTATGGTTATGGGATAGGGCAGATAGAATCCCAGGGAGCTGTTGCCGTCCGGTCCTATGCCGTCGCCCCAGTCCACGTTGCAGCCGTCCTGTGAATTTGGGTCCTGTCCCGGGGAGCAGGAGTTTGTTTCATCTCCCCAGATTGAATTATCCTGCGATGAGAGCCATTTATTGCGTCCGTTGCTTGTATCGCAAACGTAAATAATGCCGCTGTCCGTGTCCATGAAAGTTGTTCCGGCCAGCGAGGCCGTGCAGGCGGCGGGTGGATTTGAGCTTGCGAGATTGCCGCTCCCTCCAAGTGCCTGCCAGATTGCGGCTCCCGCGGTATGGTCGACAAGAATAAAAGATTTGTCGGTGGTTGTGTTAACCCAGATGGTTCCTATTTCGTAGCCTTTTGTAATATCGTCGTTTACGGCGGGATTTGACGCGGAGCGGTGATGGAGCACCTCCATTTTCGTGTTGGTTCCGTTATCTATGATTCTGGTTGTTACGCCCTGGAACTGGTTTCCGGTGATGATGTTGTTGTCGTTGTTGGCGCTTGAATTGTTTATGCCGCTGGAATAATTTGCCGGGCCGCCGCGGACGGCGTTGCCGATCACGCTGGTGTTGTCCACGTCGTTATAAAGTATAATGCCTGTTGCCGCGGCGTTTGCGCCTTCCATCGTGTTGTTGATTACCATGATGTCCTGCGCGTTGTTTACAAACATACCGAGCGCGGTTGAAATAAAGCCGATGTTACGCGCGCGATTGGAGAAAATCGCGGACGCGGTTACTTTTGAAAACGCGTAGCATGTTTCGCGCGCCTCAGAGACCATATTTTCCGAAATGATACTGTCGCGGATGCCGTTGCCGTAACCAAACAGTTGGCCGGCAAGATAGGCGTCACCATCGAAGTGCACGCCATCCACCCAACGGTTGGCGGAGGTGTCGTTGTTTATTATGTTGCGGCTAACCGTTATTCGCTGCGCCTGCTGGGCGGCGCCGTCAGTTATGACAATGCCCGTGCGCGTATTGGACTTCGCGCCGATGGACTGGACTATCATGTCCGTGATTTTATTGTCGGCGCCACCGTTCACGCAGATGCCATGGATGTTCGGGCCGACCTGCAGATTAAAATTTCTGATTATATCGTTGGTGCGCGGCGAAGAGCCGTTTGCCGCCCCCACCTGAATCGCGCAGTTGTCGGAAGTTGTTCCGCCCGTCCATGTGCCGGTCTGCGCCCGCAGAATTGTTCCGGGGCCTTCGCCCAGTATTTCAATGTTGTTTTGCCCGACGATGATTTCATTCGTAATGTCGTGCGTGCCCACGAGCAGTTTTATAACTCCTCCGTTTGCGCCCAGGCTGTTTACCGCCGCCTGAATGTTCATGGCGGGGGAAACAAGAATTGTGCGATCCGGCACGGTTGTGATTGTTCCGGAGGTTACCACGTTGCTGCCTCCGATTATTTTTACCGGCCAGTCGACTATTTTAAGGGGATTGGATGAAAGCAGGTCAATCACGGTTATGTTTGATGCCGGGTTAAGGTTGGCAGTGGCGACGGATTTCAGCAAATTGCCGGTTCCGGAAGATTCCGTGCTGTTTTTGAAAATCATGATGGCGGTTGGCGCGGTTCCCGCGGTGCTGTCCATGAAAACTTTACTTCCGTTGATTATGGCGTCAACATGGTCGAAATCGACGATGCTTGCGGAGGCGGCAACATATTTTACATCCAGTCCCATTGCGGCCGTTATGGCTGCATTGATACTTATGGTTATATCTTCAAAGTGTGTGTCTTTTACCAGGAATTTGCCGCCGCCGGAGATAGCGGCGATGGTTTGTCCGGTGCCGGTTCCAACTATCCTGGCGTTTGCAAGATCCACAATTGTCGTGACGGGATATGTTCCCGGGTCTATCCACATTTCTCCGCCGGAGAGGGTGTTCAGGTACGCGGCGGCGGCGGCGATATTTGTGTAATCTCTGCCGATCGGGCCAACCGTAACTATTTTTGTGGAATTGGATACTGTTGTGTTTCCCGTGAGTCCCACCCAAATGGCGCCGTTCCATGAGTAAGTTCCCGGGGTGCAGGAAGGGCCGGTGCATCCCGGCGCAATTGAGTCGGTTGTGGTCAGCTGTACAAGGCGGCCGGTTCCCGCGGCGCCAAGTCCGCCTCCGCCGCCGGGCATTGCGCTTACGTTTTCCATGCGCGCGGTCGTGAGCTGATTGTTGGTCAGATCCAGATCGTCGCTCAGTTCGAATCGACTGTTTGCCGAGCTCCACTTAAGTGTTTCGGCCAGGGTCTGGCCGAACTGAATAACAATATCTCCGCTCGCCTGATCCAGGAAATCCAGCAGAAGCCCGCTGGAATCGACATCATAAAAGCTGTCGTCCTGAAAAAGGATGGAGGCATTGGCCGTATTCGCCGAGCCCAGCGCTATGGCCAGGCTCAGCGTTACGGCCAGAAGAAAATATTTGTATTTTCTAATTATTGTCATTAGTTATCGTATCCAAGAGTAAGTAGTCCGATATCGGCGAAGTCGGCCGCGCCGGAGTTGTCGAACAGTTTGACTATAACTTCAATAATATCGCCCGCGTTCAGAACTGTTCCACCCGTACAACCTGTTTCCAAGGTTGCCTTGGTAATGGTTCCGGTTGCCCAGGCTCCCGCATTTACGTTACCTGTGGATGAACCGCAGGTTGCACTGTCGGTGTCATTGTTAACCGTTATGTCAACCTTATTGTCCGCTACTACGGCTGTTCCGGTTCTGTAACCAAATGTGAAGTTGTTAACGGAAAGGAAGTCTGCAGGAAGCGGGAATCGGAATCGGACGTCAATGTCCTGAAGCGCCGCTTTGCGAGAGGTCCATTCGTAATAGTGCTCGGCGTTGGCGTTGTCGTAGAGCGCGTCCAGACGACCACGGTTGTTGGTTCCATCTTTGTAGATGACTGCATCGGGATATTCCGGATAGAAGTTAAGGATTTCGTTGTTGGCCGCGTTAGAACCGCTTGATGCTCCTAATTCCTGAAGGGCTAATTCTACATTTGTTCCGGTGAAATATGCGCCGGAATCTTCAATACCAACATTGGATGCGCCTTCACCGCTAGCTGTCGATGTTAAGGTATTAAGAGCATCAATTATTCCGTTTGTGCCATATGTGGCGGCAATACCTGTTGCCGTATTTGTCAGTTGAACCGCGCTTGATAGTTGCAGGTCGTCAAAAAACAGGTCATCGCCGGCTACTATATTAATGTCTCCCGCAGATGCGCCAAAGTTAAGGTCGCCCGCAGAGGTTGTGAAGTTGGAAGTTGCGCCCGCATCCAGAGAAATGCCCGCTGTTGTATCAAGTGTAAAACTTGCCGAGTTGAAATCTATCAGGCCCGTGCTTGTTACGTCGAATTCACCGGCTCCGAGTCCGAATAGTACGTCTCCACCTCCGGAAGCTATGCTGAAGTTTGTGCCTCCCGTTGTGAGTGTTTTATCCGCATCGTGCGAATAAATTGATTCAAAATCCTGAGGTCCGGCTGTTTCCCATGTGTTGAGCGCGGTACAAATTCTAAGTTCTCCAAGTGTTGTATTAAAGAACAGGTCGCTTGCAGAGCAGGTTCCCGGATCTGCGGCCCCGGAAGGGATACTTACTGTAGGAGCAGACCATACGGCTACACCTGCAACTCCCGTGGTTGTACAAACTTCAAGACGATTGGTTGTAGTATTGATAATGACTTCACCAAGCGTCTGACAGGCAGAGTTAGTATTTGGGGCAGAATCTTTGCGTAGCAGGTTTTGAGCTGCAGCGGAAAAATCCACGTTACCGTCAGATGAGAGTCCACCGGTGATATCCACCTTGTGGTCGAACTCAAATGTGTTGGTTGTGATATTCCAGTTGATTGTTCCGTTCTCGGTAAGGGTAGCGTCATTACCGAACTGAATGGAGGTGTTTTCGGCACCTGTTCCGTTGGCATCGATCAGAATCGCTTCCGAGTCAATGTCGTGGAAGGTGTCATCCTGGAAAAGGATGGCGGCGTTAGCCACGCTTCCGCCCAGGAACATCGTAAAGAGTGTCAGGGCGCTTATGGTGCGTAGTAACCATATTGTTTTTGTTTTTTTCATTTTTGTTTGGGTTAGTATTTATATATATTTGTATATTGTATCATTATTTTGTCATTTATTCATGTGTTTGTGGGGTTAAGTTTTTAATTATATATATAATTTAGTGAGATCCTGCCAATGTCGGCGAATCCCGTGGATAGCGCGGAAAGTTTTATTTTTAATGTGATGGGCTGGCCGGCCGTAAATGTCGGGGCCCCTCCTAAAGTGATTCCACCGGTTGCAAAAGTGCCTGAAACAAGATTTGAGCCGCCGGTCAGAGCAACGGCCGTGCCCGCGGTGTCTTCCAGTGTTACGTCAATTTTATTATTAGCCGTGTTCGCATCCGCGGTTCTGTAGGTGATTTGCAGCGGCGTTGCCTGAAAAGATGAAAATCTTTCGGGTAGATTTACGCGGAGGACAAGGTCGATGTCCTGAAGCCCGGCCTGGCGGGTTGTCCAACGGTAGTAATTTATATTCGCGTTGCCCGGGCTCCCATCCGTATCAACAAAAAAGGACTGCAGTTTGCCTTTATTTGATGTGCCGTCCGGAACTATAACGGCGTCTTCGTATTCAGGTTCAATCACAAGGCTTTGCGCGTAGGAAGGAGCGGCGGTTGACGCCCATGTCCCCGGTGCGCCGGGAGCGGTACAGGAGTAGATTACGTTTTCAGTTGTGTCCAGTACAAGTTCGCTTACCGTGGTACATGCGGCTGCCGCTTCATCGGCCACTTCACGCATGTGGAATTCGCTGGCGGCGGCGAAATTGATTTTCCCTGATGCCTCAACCCCTCCAGTAATGTTGACGTTGTCGTTAATGTTGAAACGTGAATTGCCCAGATCGTATTCAATAACTTTTGCAAGAGTTGTGCCGAAAACTATCGGGATTGTTCCGGCGGCTACGCTGTCGTCGGAATCGATTGTGAAAGAGTCGACGTTCGTCCCGCCCGGAATGGTGGAGACCGGGAACAGACTGGATCCGTCCAGCATGACAATGTTCCCCGGGCCGGTTCCGGTATCCGCGTTGTCGACCGTGTCGGCGTTGATTGTGTAGAAACTCGAATTCAATGGGTGACGATCAGTGAGGTCGGCGGTTGATCCTGTGGGGTCCAGGACTTCGTATGAAGTTTTTGGTGATGCGACCGGTTTTACGTCAACCTGCAGGTACAAGTGAGTGGCGAGTGTTACATTCGGCAGCGTTGTAATGGATCCGAGCTGGGCATGGAAAAGGCCGTTTGAATCCGGTGTGACTGTGTGCTCTTCGAACCAGCCGGTAAATCCTCCGGCAACGGGGTCGATGTCACCAGTAACAAGCAGATCCAAAGCGTCAAAGTCGGCATCGGTCCAGAGGCTGAATCGAACCGTTTGCGTTGCTGTTACAGCGTTGCCGGCTGAGTCGGTTAGGCGACCGCTGTATGACACTGTGTAAGGAGCCGTAGTGATGCCGGGCGGAGGAGCGGAAAGCGCGAGATTTGCGCTTGTAACTGCGAAAAGGATGGCGCCTATGATGATTTGGGCTATTTTGTTTTTCATTTTTTTTTCACTGTTTTCTCATAATTTTAACATATATTGACAATTTGTAAAAGGGTATTTGTGGTATTTTTATCTTCGGGCGGCACTTTAAATCAGCTGCATTTTTGGCGCATTTCCTTGACTGCAAGGGCTTTCCGCCTTATTATTTTTTTGCTGTCCATAGATTTTAATTATTTTATATAAGTAAGAAGCTTCGCATCAATCATCAGATCCGTGTTCCCGAGGTTCGTCTTATTGATGAGAATGATGAGCAACTGGGAGTACGGTCGACGGAGGAGGCACTTGCACTGGCCAAAGAGGTCGGACTGGATCTTGTGGAGGTTGCCCCAAAGGCCAATCCTCCCGTTTGTAAAATTCTTGATTTCGGCAAATATTTGTATCGGCAAAATAAGCTGGAAACGAAACATAAGAAACAGCAGAAACAGGGGGAAATGAAGGGGATACGACTTAGTTTCCGTATCGACAAACATGATCTGGAAACAAAAATCAAGCAGGCGCGCAAGTTTCTGGAGCAACGTAGTATTGTAAAAGTCGCGCTTCTTTTTAGGGGAAGAGAAGCCTCGCACAGTGACATTGCAAAAGAAAAGCTTGATTTTTTCTTTGATTCGCTTAAAGATATAGCGCAACTTGATCAGGTTCCAAAAAAACAGGGCAGTGCCATGTTTATGATTCTTACTCCACTAAAGTAGCCACCATGAAACTGAGAACCCGCAGTTCGGCCAAAAAAAGAGTGAAGTTTACCGGAAGCGGAAAAATCCGTCTTCAGAAGTCGTCCAAAAGTCATCTTTTGATTAATAAATCCAAAAGGCAGAAGAAGCTTATGCCCGGGGGAAAGGAAACTTCCCGCGGTAATGAGGTGAACATCAGACTGATGATGCCTTACGGGAAATAAATAATTTTTTTTACCATGACACGCGTTAAAGGAGGGACGGTAACACGTCGAAGACATAAGAAAGTTCTGGCATCCACAAAGGGTTTTAAGGGGCTACGCAGTAAACTGTACCGATGGGCCGAGAGTGCGCATGCCAAGGCCGGACAAAATTCATACATCGGACGCAAGCAGCGCAAGAGAGATATGCGCAGACTATGGATTACGCGCATTAACGCGGGCTGCCGCGATCAGGGCGTCAATTACAGCCGTTTAACTTACGGCCTTTTGAAGGCGAAAGTTATTGTGGACCGCAAGCATCTTTCCGATCTTGCAATCAATAATCCCGAGATTTTCAGGAAGGTTGTTGATATGGCAAAAGCGGAGCTGAAATAGTTTCAGTACAGGATTTCGAATGATGGATACTGCCTGCCGGGGGAGTCGGTTTGGATTATTTCCACTTTGTCTATGCTCGCGCCCGGGGGGCCGCTGCGGCACCACTGCGCAAAGTCGTTTATTGCTTTGAGCGGTCCCTGTACGCAAATCCGCACCGAGCCGTCGGGTTCATTTTTAATCCAACCGGCTAGACCGAGCTTTTGGGCTTGACGCTTTCCGTGGGATCGGAAGAAAACGCCCTGGACGCGACCTTTAACTGTTATTTCCGCCTGCATTGTTAAGGCTTATACGGTTCGACTGTGACTTTGGTCATGTTGATCAGCTGGCTGGGTTTTTCCGTTCCTGGGACCTGAAGGTCCTGGATTTTTTCAGCGATGTCCATGCCTTCGTATACCTGGCCGAATATGGTGTATCCACCGTCAAGAAATGGGGTTCCGCTTTTGGAAGTAACAATGAAAAACTGGCTTCCGTTGGTGTTTTTCCCGTGATTGGCCATGGAGACTGTGCCGTAAAGGTGCTTTAAGTCTTTTGCGATTTCGTCCGGGAGTTCGGTGCCGGGGCCATTATAGCTGTATCCGCCGGTTCCGTTGTGATTGGTGAAATCGCCTGTCTGGATCATGAAGTTTTTTACAACCCGATGGAAAGGCGTGCCGTTGTATTTTCCGGAATTGGCCAGTTCTTCAAAGTTTTTTGTCATTTCCGGTACTCTCTGTGTGAACAGTTTAAATTTTATAGTCCCAAAATCGGTTTCTATTACGCCTATTTTGTCGCCTTCTTCCGGCATTGCCATTTGCGGTTTTTCTTTTTGCATTGTAAGGATTTTAGGAGTTACCGATGATTGATCGTTCGTGGTTGTATCCTGATTTGTTGTGTCCGATGCGGCGCATCCGGCCAGGAGTGTTATTGCCGCGATCGTAATAAAAAGGGGGCGGGAAATGAGAGTCTTCATATGATACGGTTAAGGGATACGCTCGCCCCTGCGGGGCTCGCGGCGCACTCCGCCTTTTGGACTGCGTGCGTGCGTGTTGCTTTTTCCCGTGTATTTTGTTACTTTTTTGGCTCTGATACAAGACTTATATGAAAAAAACCGTTAAAAACATAGTGCTTGGATTTTTAACGGCGCTGGCGCGCCTGAAGTTAAGACGTCTTCGACTTTTTGTCGTTGGAGTGACGGGCTCGATCGGCAAGACAAGTACAAAAGATGCCCTGTATACCATTTTAAAACAGCGGTACCGGGTTTACAGGAGCAAGAAGAGCTTTAATACGGAATTTGGCATGCCTCTGGCGATTCTGGAGCAGGACTCGGGATTTTCTTCTCCTTTGAAGTGGATGAGAGTGCTTTTGGGGGCCCTGTGGAATGCTTTTGTGGGCGGGCGCCAGATGCAGATGCTGATTTTGGAGATGGGGGTGGATATGCCCGGCGATATGGACAGACTTTTAAAGCTGGTGCGCCCGCAGATAGGGGTAATCACGAATATTAAGCCCGTGCACCTGGCCGGGGGACAGTTTAAGGATCTGGATGATATTTTTCGTGAGAAGCGCAAGCTGGTTGACTCTCTGCCGGAAAAAGGGATAGCGATTTTGAATGCGGATGACGGGTATCTGCTCGCTCTGAAGGATGAGCTGAAGTGCAGGATGATCTGGTACGGGACTTCGGAAACTGCGGATCTTAGGGTGCTGGATCTTGCGCAGACGCCGCAGGGGATTGAGTTTGCCGTGAGTTATAAAGGGGAGGTTGTGACGGCGGCGGCGCCGGTTTTGGGGGCGTTTCAGATTTATGTGCTGCTGCCGGCGATTGCGGCCTCCTTGACTCAGGGTTTTACGCTGGAGGAGGCCGCCGCCGCCCTGAAAGATTATAGATTGCCGCCCGGGCGGATGAATCCGATTCCGGGGATCAAGGAGTCTTTGATTATTGACAGTTCCTATAACGCGTCGCCGGAGGCGACAAAGCAGGCGCTTGATGTTCTTGCGGACAGCGTGAGGCTTGCGGGAGGCGGGGTTTTTGCGGGGGGCGCGGGGCGCCGGATTGCGGTGTTGGGGAATATGAACGAGCTTGGCGAGGGCAGTGAGCAGCGGCATCGCGAGGTGGGGCGCCACGCGCCGGGCAGGGCGGATGTTTTGTTGACGGTGGGCGCGGCGGCCCAATGGATTGCCGCGGAGGCCAGGGAGGCGGGCTTTTCTCCGGGAGCCATGGCTCATTTTGAGGACGCGCAGGCCGCCGCGGAGTTTCTAAAAATGTTTGTGGAAAAGCATGATACTATTCTTGTGAAGGGATCGCAAAATAAAGTCCGGCTGGAAAGACTTGTAAAGCAGCTTATGCAGGAGCCTGAAAGGGCAGGGGAGCTTTTGGTGAGACAGGGAAGCGAGTGGGAGAGAATTGTTTGATTAAGTTCAAAATCCGAATTTCAAATGTCAAATTTTAATGTCGAAT
>JAHJEW010000046.1 GCA_018825335.1 Patescibacteria group bacterium
ACGTCGCCGGCGCCGCTGAATACGGAGGCGTCTAGGCCGGGTTTTGCCTGTTGCAGCTTCGAGAGTTTGAATACTGTAATGTTTTCGTTGTATACGACTGAAGGGTTTTTGCAGGCTTCGTAAAGTCCGCTCTTCAGTGTGGTTTCTATTACGAAGATGTATCCTTCTATTACCACGGCGCGGCCGGGTCGGTTGCCGTCAAGGAGGACCGGCTGGCCCTTTCCCAGCTGCGCCGCGCGAACTTTAAAGGCTACTTCCATAAAGGCGCGAATTGCCTCTGTACTATCCGTCGGTGCGGATTGACCATTTTCAACCGCCTCGTATGCTGCAAGAAGTTTTTCAAATTTTTCTTCTCCAAGAATGTCTATCAGTGGGTTCGGCACTTCGTTACTGCCCATATAGAAAAGTTTTTTGGCCAGGCGCGAACGCAGGAAAGCGGTGTCTTCCGTTGGAAGTTCGCTGTGCTGCTGCAGGAGCAGTCTTGCGATTGTGCGTTGTTCAATTGTGGCGTGAGCGCCTTTTCTGTCCAGGAATTTGGCGTAATCAAATCCTTCAATGAACCTGTTTTGTTCATTCTGGCCGGACGCGGCTTCCACCATGCGGATGCCGTATGCATTGAATGTTCCGACTGCCGTGAACAGGCTTTGGCCCGGTTCAAGCGATTTTACTTCATTTTTTAAATTGAATCTGACGGCTTCTATAAAAGCATCGGCCAGATCTTCGGCGGAAATTTCTGCCGGTACGATTTGCGGGAACCGCTCTTTTTGTCGTCTGAAGAACGGCAGATAAACGGCGTTTCTGGCCCAGTCAAGGCGCGTTTCAATATTAACTTTCCCCTCGCTCATACTCAGGTGGAAAAGTCTTTCCTTATAAAGGATCATCTGGTTTTCATCTATTGCCGGATTTTCTTTTTTTATCAATCCTTCCAAATCGGCAATGTTTTTTGGATTGGTATTGGTTGTGAGTTGTCTATATAGACGTTCGTACTTCGGCATTTTTATGAATCTTTCCGGAGAAACAGGAAGAGTGGAAATATTAATTGCTTCCGGCAACGGCTTTGGGATGCCAAAAGCGCGGGCGGTAAGTTCCATGGAGCGCTGTCTTTTTGCCAGAGCCTCTTTGGACATTTTGGCTCTTTCGCCAAGCTGCTCCGCGTTATATAGGGACTGGCGCGTGATTGGAACCGAGTATTCTTTGAATGTGAAAATGTTTTTTTGTCCTCCCACCTTGCGGGGATAACCTGTTACGCTGTGTTCGCGGTCGTATTTTCCTTCTACATATGAATTTTGTTCTGCCAGATCGGTTAGTTTTACGTATGGATTATCCGTTATTGCAATAAGGGTGTGCTGCGCGGTGCCGTCCACGTAGCCCGGATAAAAGACGTCGAACCTTCTTATGTGCAGGTTGCTTAAATCCTGCCTTGAGGCGACCATTATTTTGTCGTTGTTGATGATGAGCCCGTGGCCCGCCGCGATGTCCGGATCTATATAAAGTCTGTAAGTTTCCGTGACGGCGGGGGTGATTGTGTATTTCTTTTCCGCTTCATCGTAACCAAGAATGAGTTTGTTTGCGGCAAACTGTTCCTGCAGTTTTTTGAAATTTGGCGTTTTGTCCGGGTGCAGCTCTGTCTGTTCAACGTTTTGCGGGTCTATATTTGCTGGCAGACCCATTACGCGCTGCAGGTCGCTGCCCGCGAAGTTTAGCGATGAAATGTTTTCCATATCGCTGAAGCGCAGGATTTCGTAGGAAACTTCCACTGTTGGGAACATTTTGTTTACTCCCTCGCAGACTTTTTTCTCGTATGCTATTTGTGCGGGTGTTAGATCGCTTAATTGGCGGCGGACTTTTATTGAGCTTCCCGTAATTATTCCAAGTCTTCCGAATGCTCCCAGTGTTGCGGCGGTTATAATTGCGGGATTTCCTGTAGCGACGGCTATTGCCATTAATGTAAGTGAAACTGGTTCCAGTGTAGTGCCCAGGCCCCATTCAGAAATTCCGCTGGCGCTTTCCATGGCTTTACTAAGCGATATATTTTTAAGCCGGTCTTTTACCTGTGTTTCGTAGAATCTTAACATTTGCTCGTTGATCCAGTTCAGATTGTATTTGATTGTGGTCATAAATTCTCCCACTCCGCGAGGCAGTCTTAACAGTGCCGCAACTTTTTCATCCGGAGTTTTGGCGGCGTCAACCATGTCCAGACGGTTGTTTAAATATGCGCCGGTGTAAAGTTTGCTTGCCTGTTCCTGAAAATCTTTTTTTCGGCCGTAGCCCGCGTATACATATGGACCAAGGTATACGTCCGTAAGGTTGAAGCTGATTGAGCTTCCAGCGCCCATTCCAAAGTCGACTTTTTCGCGCCATGGGCTGTTTTCGGTGCCTTTGCTCATCCATGTAAATCCTACTCCCACGCCCGCCGTAAGTGCGGGGCGTGTTACTTCCACTCCTCCGCCTGCGCGTACGCTGGCCGACCATTGTTTGGAAATTTCCATCTCTTTTGCCACAATCGCGCCTATAAGTACTTCTCCCGTTTTTGGATTAACGGCTATGCCCAAAGCTAATCCGGCATCAATGCCAGGTATTTTCAGTATTTCCTTGCTTAGGCCCATATACCAGTCCCCCGTGCTTGCGTCCACTGCGGCGTTGGCATCGAATAACCTGTTATTTTTTACTTCCAGATCGTTAATTTTGTGTTCAAAATCGGCGCCCTGCCAGTCGTGGTTTTTGCTCATAAATCCATCAATATCCATAATCGCTTTTTCCAGTTCTTCTTTTGGTAGTTGTGCAAATTTTGGCTGGGTTGCCAGAAGATTTTGCACTGTTTCTTTGGATGCGGGATTTTTTGTTTTTTCCAGGATTGCGCCGTAGCTGGTCCAGTCTTTAACTTCTTTGATTTCTTCGCCCAGTTTTATTTCTCCATTTGCCACCTGTCTTTCGGCAAGGAAGCCGTCCTGTAGCATATTGCGCAGTCTTACTGTGAAGTCTTCATTTACCTTTTCCCCGATGTCTTTTATTTTATAAACTTCAAGAGCCCAGTCCATTTCCGATTGTTTACCGCGGGACAGTTGCAGTTTTTCAAGGCCGTATTTCCCAAAGTACCTTTGGGAAATTTTCTGGATTTCGGATGCGTTGCCTTCTCCTTTCTCATCCAGTAATTGTTTCTGGGTAAAGAAATTTATCAGTGCCATGCGGATGTAGCTGTTCATTACGTTGATCATCCTGTTGCGGTCGATTTTGTTCGGGTCTTTTTCGTCGGCGGATTGGACGCGGATCATGCGGTAGGCGGTTTCTTCCGAACTTTGATTTTGAAAATCGGATTTGCCTTCTTCCAGCTCTTCGGCGGATGTTATTTCTTCGACCGGTTTTCCGCTTAACGGATGGAAAAATTTTTGCAGGAATATGTCTTCTTCACTTTGCGCGCGCCATGGTTCGCGTTCTTTTTCTTCCGCAGCCTTGGGGCGCTCCGCTTTGGCTTCCATTGAAGCTTTTGCATATTCAACGCTTACACCTGGTTTAATATTTTGCAGGCCGTCCAGTATAAGCGCGGATCCTTTTAATATATTGACCAGATATTCATATTTCACCTGAACGTCAACGATTCCTGTTTCGGTCACATATTCTTTATAGTTTTCTTCGTAGTATTTTTTCTGATCGGATGTTGTTTCCTTTCCATTTTTGATTTTTGTCGCGATCTGATAGAAAAGTAATTCATCATGGAAATCTTTGTGGCTTCCACTCTCTTTTTCGCGCGTCCGGTAAACGTTCAGGTCTTTGTGGTTAAAAGCGTCGAGCAAGTCTTCAAAATCGATATTTTCAGCGTGTAATTCGCTCTGCTGAATCGCATCCAAAAGAACATCTCTTTGTTTTTCCATCGGTACGCCGAGCATTTTGAATCCGTCCCTTATCTGTTTCATTCCTGTTAATTGACCGACCTCTTCAAATTTGCCTTCTTCCCAGTAGTAGTTCCAGAGATCATCATCGTTCACAATATCTATAAGTTTTGCGTCGATTTTATATTCTTTGTTCTCATCCATATTCCTAAAATGTCTGGCCATTATTTTGTTGTATTCTAGTCTTCTTGTTTCTTCGCGTCCTTTGGTGCGCTTAAGGGCTTCTTTTGAGTATTTTGCTTTTTCCGCTTCCTGTCTTTCACGCGCGGCGCGGGGATTTTCCTTTTTTGGGATTATTGCCCAGACGTACAGTTTTTCACCTTTGTTGCCTTGCTCAAGAAGTTTTGCGTACGCGGCGACGTCCTCCGCGTTATCCGCTTTGTACCCAAGTCCAAGAAGTTGTGCGGCGGGTGAGTTTTTTTTCGGACCTGTTTCAGGCGATGATTTTATATCGCGTCCGTCCGGTACATCCTGCGTGCGCATGACTATCTTTGCGATATTAGTCCAGGACATGTCTTTTTTTACTCTGAAATAGCCTGCGACCGGCGTGTTTTCCGGTGCGCGCGGTTTTTCTTTGTCTTTGTCGCGCGCATACTGGTCCGGCGTGAATTGCAGGCGGTAGTTCCAGAGCACTTTTACCGGCTGGTTTTTGAGTGCCGCCGGTCTTTCGTATACGAATTTTTCACCGTCGAAGATTGCGACCCTTTTTTGCTCTCCCTCATAAGCGGTTATTGACACTCTGTCGCCTTTACGGGCGTTCGGGTAGATTTTTTCCAGGTTGATTAGTACGACACCGATTTCGGCTCTTTCTTTCTTGTCTTTTGGAACAAGTAAACGACCGCTTACGTCTTCTTTGTTTTGGAAAACGATTTCGTGCACTCTCTTTTCTTCGGTCTCTTTCTTTGCTTTTTCTTCTTCTTTAGCTTCTGCATTTTTGTCGATCTTACGGATGGCTTTTTTCTTTGCAGGGGCGGCTTCTTTGAGTTCCGGTGAAGTTTTTGGGGCTTTTGCGGCGGCTGCTTTTTGTGTCGGCTTTGCGCTAGGAGCCTTCTTGGCAGGTTCCGGCTTTTGCTCCTGAATTTCTTGTTTTCTCTTGAATCTTTCCAACTCCATCGGATTCAGCATGTCGGTGCCGTCCGGTTTTTTTATGGTGAAAGCCCAATTGCCGCGGGCGGTTTTTGAAAGGCTGATTGTGCAGTTGTTCTGTATTACTTCGCCGGGCCAATATGCTAGTAAGGCTTCAGTCGAGTAGCCTGTTTTTCCCCAGCTTGCGACCAGAAAAGAGTAAAGCTGCGTTTTTGTTTCTGGGTTATTATCGATTTGACCTGACAGCGCGGTGATTGTTTCAGTTATATCTTTTTGGCCAACCTCAATTGGCCCGACGGGGCTGGTTCGTTTTTCAAGTTTTTCTATTAGGTCGCCGGCTGGCGCTTCTTTTACTCCTTCCCTTTTTGGCGGCATGGCTTCCGGTGGAGTAGGCTTCGCTTCAGGCTCGGCGTCGATTGGGCAGGCTGATAGTTTTGGTATCGCAGGGGTTCCATCTGGGTATTTTATTTCAAAAACCCATTTCCCATCTTTTTTAACAATGCTGATTGTGCAATTTCTTTCAGCCAGGACTTCTGCCCAATAATCTGACAAATCGCCCTTTATGTTGTGGGAGTTTGACCAACTATCTGATAGTGCGTTAATGAGCTGTGATGTTGTACTAGGATTGTTGTCTATTTTTTTTGCCAATTCTGCAAGTGTGTTCTTTATTATTTTATCTTTTATTTGTACGGGAGTTTTTATTTTTTGTTCTACTCCCTCTTTTTCATATTTGGATCGCAGGGTTTCCGGTCTTCCCGCAGGTAGTGCTTCCGGCGATCTTTCCGGACTTTTTTCGGAATGTGAGATTGCTTTAAAAACCAACCTTTTTGGATTAAAAAAGCTCTTGTGTTGGTCTTGTGATAGCGCAATGCAGTTTGTTCTCATATTGTTTGTTTTATTTTTTTTGTTTTAGACGTTTGGATTATTGGCCCGTATTTCATCCAGCAGGGCGGCCAGTTTGGCTTTTGTGCCGGTTAGCGTGGCTTCACGTGACTGTTCCAGGGCATCGTCCAATGGGAGTGTGGCTGAAAGATCGGGCGGACGCAGAAATCTTGTAAGTGCGATTTCTTTTCTGTCGCCGGAAAAAAATCTTAAAATTCCTTCAACGATTTTTGTTGTTGTGCAGTATTTTGATTCCAGATATTGCCAAAGCTCGTCAATTGATCCTTTGACGTATTTTTCCAGTGACGCGATGATTTTTGCTTTGTAGCGCTCCTGTTCGGCTTTGTTTTCGGGATAGGCTTTTTCGGCCAGCGCGGAAATGTTTGTGTCCGGATTGTGGTTGAACCTTGTTTCCGCGTTGATTGGTTCCATTTTTGCTTTGTCTATATTCTCCGCCTGTTCAACCAGAGACATTGATTGTGATTTGAAATCCGCCATTGGTTTTGTTTTATTTATAAATCAAGAAATTATATCAAATTTTGGCAAATTGGGCAAGGCTTGCCCGAAACGGTTTTGGCAGGTAGATTGCTGTTGATGAAAAATCCTCAAATCATCGTCAATTTTAAGACGTATGCGAGCGGGTCCGGCGAAAGAGCGCTTGAACTGGCGAAAATCCATGAAAAAGTTGCCAGGGAAACAGGCGTGAATATTGCCATCGCAGTTCAGGCTGTTGATTTAAGGCTTATTGTGAATGAAGTGCGTATTCCGGTTTTCGCCCAGCATTTCGATTTTGCCATGGAAGGTGCTTTTACCGGTCATGTTACGCCTCATAGTTTAAAGGCGATTGGCGCGTTCGGGTCGCTTTTGAATCACAGCGAGAAGCGGATTTCTTTGGATGATATGGAAAAATCCGTTGATCTTGCCAGGAATCTGGGGCTTTTTACTGTTGTTTGCGCTGAATCAGTGTATGCGGGGAAGGCCGCAATGGATTTGGATCCCAATATGATTGCCGTGGAGCCGCCTGAGCTTATTGGCGGGGATGTTTCCGTTTGTACGGCCAAGCCGCAGGTTATTTTGGACGCTGTGCAGATGATTGGTCGGGATCGTGTGCTTATTGGTGCAGGTATCAAGTCCAAAGAAGATGTTGAAATGGCGGTAAAACATGGTGCTGGCGGGATTCTTGTGGCGTCCGGTATTACCAAGGCCCATGATCCTGAAGCCGTCCTGCGTGAATTGGCGGAAGGTTTTATTAAAGGGCAAAAGTTGCGGTCAGGAGCATAGTTTATTGATGATGATCCGCGGCGGAGGTATAATACGCCATGAAAATGCTTCAATATTTCTTAATAAATTAAAATGTTGTTTACGATTCATGAAAAAAATCTGAAGCTAAGTGATTTCCAGAAAGATTATGTGCTGGAAAAGGTTGATCATCTTAAGACCTACGGTGAACGCGTGGATGATGAGTCCACGCAGGTCAGGATTGATATTCAGACCAACAAGCTAAAGACGACCAATAAGAATTATACGGTCCAGGTTACCATGTATGTGCCGCATGCCGTTGTGCGGGCGGAGGTTTTTTCTCAGACGATTGAGGAGGGGATTGATGTGGCGGTGGAAAAGCTGAAAAAGCAGATTGAGCGTTACAAATCAAGGAAGAATCGTCGCGATGTTAGCGGGAAATGGATTCCCGCCTCGACTCTGGAGGAAATTTCGGCTACGGCCGTGGCCGCGGAATCACAAAATGTTCCGGAAGCGGTGTCCACGTTTTCCAAACGAAAAACTTTTACGCTCACGCCGATGCACGAGGAGGAGGCGATCGAGCAGCTTGAGCTTTTGGGTCACAGCTTTTATGCGTTTTTGAATGAAGAAACGGAGCGTTTTAATATCGCGTACATGAGAGATGATGATACTTACGGACTTTTGGACTTTGGTCTTGATAGGAGCTAAGTGTCGTTATGTGCGGTTTTGCAGTTATTGTAGGTTTTGGCTATGGAAACATTGATAATTTCATTGGGTGCGGCGGCGTATTTTGTTTTTGCACTGGCCCGTATTGAAACCGCTGTAACGGGATTGTCTTTGTTTTTTCCTTTATATCTTGTGAAGGGGGATTTTGGCGGTCTGCCGTTTACTTTTGTGGAAGCGCTCATATATGCTACGGCTCTGGCGTCTGTTATTGGGTGGATCAGGGAAAGTTTTTTCTCCGGCGGGCGCGGTTTTTTGGGTCGGTTCAGAAGTTTTTTTGTCGGATTGAAAGATTATCTGGCGCCGAAGGAAAGTTTTTTTCACAGATACAGATATTTGCTGATCGGGGTTTTTGGCTTTGTCCTAGCCGCTTTGTTAAGCTTTCTTGTTACGAAAACGGGAATTCCTCTGATTGACGGGCAAATTTTCCCCGGGCAGAGAGTGGCGCTTGGTATTTTGAAGGGGTGGATAATCGCGCCCGTAATTTATCTTTTGCTTTTATTGGCGATTGTGCGCGGAAGTGAAGGGGTTTTTAAAGCTTTAAACGGGTATGCGTTTTCGGCGGTGATACTTTCTTTGTGGGCGATTTTTCAGGTGGTTACCGGACATTATATTACGCCTGATGCCAGGGCTTCCGGGCCCTTTGAATCCGCAAACTATCTTGCGCTTTTTATTACACCGGCGCTGCTTTACCTTGTTATTAAGGTTCGGGAAATGTTTCAGGGAAAGTCGCGCGTTATTTCAATTGGAGCTTTTATTGCCTGCGTGGTTTTATTTGTGGCTCTTATTGCCACAAAATCTTATGCTGCCATGATAGCGCTGGCTGCGGCTGCGTTGTTTTATTTTGGCGCCGAATACAGGTCTTATTGTATTAAGCGCGGAGTTAAGGCGTTTTCATGGAAGTTACCGCTGCTGTTGGTTATTTTTGCGGGGCTGATTTTATTTGTCGTTTTTGCCGTTGATCCTTCAAAATGGCAGGCAATGTTTCAGTTCGGACAGCGTAATTCCTCCAGTGTACGGCTTGAGGTTTATTCCATCGCCTGGGGGCTTATTAAAGATAACTGGCTTTTTGGAATCGGTATGGGTCAGTTTCCGGCGCTTTATCAGGTTGACGCGACTGCAATTCTTGGCCATGTTCCGTATGAGTGGAACATGCTTCATCCTCATAATCTTTATCTGGCGCTGTGGCTTAATCTGGGTCTTTTAGGTCTGGCAAGTTTTCTTTATCTGATTGTTGTTGCGGTAAAGCGGGTCTGGGGCTGTCTTAAAGATTTTATAGGCGAAAAAAGGGGCGGCGCTGGGAAGCTGCGGGTGGTTTTATTTGCCATGATGCTCATTATTCTGGTGCACGGAATTTTTGACACTCCTTTCTTCAAAAACGATCTTGCTCTATTATTCTGGCTTATTCTCGGATCTATTTTTGTGCAGAGCGAGTAAGTCTTTTTTTATCTGATTGAAATCTATCTGGTGTTTGTTCATGTATATTTGAACCTGTTCGTTATCCAGCCATCCAAGCATGATTTTTATGGCGGTTCCCGTTAAGTCCGCCATATTGTTTGTCAGTGTCTGTATGCAGTTTCTCATAAATACCAGACGAACAATTTCGGATTCGATTTCAGATATTGCCGGCATTTTTAACGTATCGTTTTCTTTGATTGTATTTTCGTACAGGTAGTTTATTAGTTCTTTTTCTATCGTGTCGCGGATGCAATACGGGAGGTTTCTGAAAATGCTGAATTGAGCAACGATAAATGGTCCGTTTTCCATTAGTTCTTTTCTGGTTCTTTTGGATATCCAGTGCACTATAAACTCTTCGTCGGATGATAGTGTTTTTCCCACTCTTTCCGCTGTTTCTTTTGTAGTTGGTTCTATGGAGAACTGACCGCTTTGGCGCGATGCGGCCGGTGGAGGGTATGTGCTGGTTATTTCCTGCGGCGCCGGCTGTGAAGCGGGTGCTCCGCTGCTGACACTTTTTCTTACTTTTCGTTGTCCTTCCGGTTTCTGTGGTGTGGGGCTATTTTTTTGTGAAGCCATTTTCTTAACGATGAGTTTTAAGTGCGGCTTTTTAAGTATTGTACTATAATATAATATA
>JAHJEW010000047.1 GCA_018825335.1 Patescibacteria group bacterium
GGAGTTATAGCTCAGTTGGTTAGAGCGCAGCATTGACATTGCTGAGGTCGGAGGTTCGAATCCTCCTAACTCCACCATCACAGCGAAGCGCAGCGAAGTGAGCTTTATTAAACTAACAGTCGCAGCGAAATACCCTCTTTCCCCGCTATTGGAGCAAGATCTTTATCCCTGGTCCAGAAGACACCGTCCATGATTTTGGTAAACGCCAGCCCCATCGCATCGCCAAGAGACAAGTCATAACCCGCCTTCAAGGTTGCGGCATAAAATGCAAGATCGGCGTCCATATAATTGGAAATGCCAAGAAAAGGAGACCTAAGCCCGGCAATCGTTTTCAAAGCCTTCTCTTCGCCATATTTTTTAAATAGAAAATAAACGACTTCCGTAAAATTTATCTGGCAAATGAACACCGTCTGTTTACTATTGCCACTTTTCTTAAGCAGCGCGGAAACCTGAACATGCCCCGGCTCTTTTTTAAGCAGGCATATTAGCGCGGATGAATCTAGAATATCCATGAAAAATAAATCACTCTTCTACAGATTTCTTTTCAAGTTCAAGATCTTCTTTCTTATATTTCTTAAGTTCCTCAAGCGAATCACATGAATCGTCCTGCAAAGAACCGCAAATACCATCCACCCAGGCATCCATATTTTGCTCTTTCGGGGTGGCGACAATCTTTATTTCCCCGGGACGCAGCGAAATAATCGTAACTTTGGCGTTCACTCCAAGATGAAGCATATTTCTATACTCTTTTGGAAGAGTTATTTGCCCTTTTGACGATACCGGAACTTCGGTTATTCCCATATAGAAAGTTTACATCGTTTACATAATAAAAGAATAAATAAGAAAAGTAAAGAATAAAGAATAAAAGTAAAGAAAAAGAAACAATTATCATTTATCAATTCCAGCTAGCCTAAACATTGAAAATCTGGTACCTTGCAAATTAGCAATTATCAAAAAACATGGCAGACGACCAAAATCCACAAAATCAGCAGGGCGGACAGCAGCCGCCGCAGCAGCAACCTCCGCAGCCCCCGATGGGCGGCGCATTCCCTCCAAGCCCGTTTCCACCTGCGGCCGGAGGCTACACCCCTCCACCACCACCGCCGGAAGACACAACACCGGCGAATTACCATATTGGAACGCACCTGCCTCCGGTAATAAACGTACAAATCCCGGCGCACGGCCTGAATTTTGACGAACAATACTTCCTTCACCTGCTTGCGGGCTCAATTTCACTCAGTAAAGATGAGAAAAAGCGCATAATCAGCTCCATCCCAAAACTGAAACAGGATCAGGTGGACGAACTGATCCGCATTTTCGAGGAAGAAAAACGCAAATTCGCGGAGCTCTCCAAAAAACACGTGGATCAGCTCAAAAAACTGGAAAAACAGCACGGGGCCGACTGGCAGGACATAGAACTGGAACAAAAAGCATCCTCCAAAAAAGACGAAGACCAGGCCCAGGCCGACGAAATCCGCAAAAAACTCGGACTTTAATAACAATCATCCATGAAAAAAATATTTATCGCAGCAGCGATTTCAGTCCTATTTGTATTATTGGCCGGATGCCAGCCACCGGCTCAAACAGGCGGCGAAGCGCAGCCCGGCAATGCAAGTCAACAAACCACAACGGATACAATCCAAACCACCCCCGCCACCGGCGAAGTCGGTTCGGCCATATTGGATGAGAAGTCCGCCGCCGAAAGAGAAAAGCAACTTAAGGAAGAGTCGGCAACATTACAAACCGTGGTAGAAAAAGGTGATATTGCTGACTGCTCAAAAATAAGCGATGCAAACTGGCGAAGCGACTGCATCTACAATATTACAGTCCAAAAAGTAAATGAAACCGGAGACAAGACGCTTTGCAATGTGATTGAAGATCCGATGAGACGGCAAACCTGTACGGGCGAATTAGATCCAATAGCGCAATAGAAATTAATTGGCCGGAGCAAGGCATTTGAGATAAGCGTAGAGCGTTGTAGCTCCCGCGCCTTCATTAATCCCTCGAACATAACAGGTGTCTCCCCACGCATATACGCGGGTTATTCTTGAGGTATCGGTAGTGAATGCGGCTCCGCAGTTAATTAAAGTCTCGCCAACCGGACAACTATACGAATTTCCTATGGAGCATCCCGCTCCGCTACAACCTGAGTTATACCACCAGTACGAATACCCCCCAAAAGACCCGGCGCTAAGATGCCCCGTGGCCCGGACAGAACCGCTTACATTTAAATCATCAAGAACCGCAACGGAGCCGGTAAGATTGGATATGCCCCCATCCGTACCTCTGATCTGAAGTTGAGCAGTACCACCACTATTGGCAATCTCCAGCCCCTGGTCGTCGCTCACTTTAACTGTCCCCGAAGGATTGGATAAACTGCCTGCCTGACTAACCGCTAAACCCACAGTGCCGCTGCCGTTGGCCACCTCAAAACCGCGGTCATCATCAACTCTAACTGTGCCGCCGTGCACGGCCATATTGGGATTTTCTATAGTGCCAACCTGCAATTTTCCACCCAAATACGCGTTCCCGCTGCCGGGATCCGGCAGGGCCGACCCTACTCGCAAACTGTTGAAAACGGCTGATATATTTCCCGTTGGAGGAATCGCGCTCGGCTGGGCAATAACGAAAGACGGGATAATAATTATTGCGGCGATTAAGATAACCACGATTTCGTATCTGTGTAATTTTAAAGAATTTTTATTCTGCATGGTATTAATGGGAAAAAATATTATCAAAACATTATACCATTTTTGGCTAGACAAAACCACGCATTCTTGAGTATTGATTTCAATTCATCTACAATGCGTTTCAGACTCACATAATAACAAAATTGTCATGAAAATAAGCAAGTTTTCCATAGTAATCGGACTGGCAACATCGGCTTTTTTGCTGATTGGATGCGCGCAGCTGCCGCAGGAAGAAGAAAAAACGACGGAGCCTTCGGCCATTACGCCCGTAGAAACGGGGATAGCGCTGCCAACATCAAAACCGGTGGACATGCAGGACAGAACTCAGCTTCAAATGGCTCTGCAGAGCGGCGATCCATCGCAGTGCGACGCCATTAAAGACAGTGATCTAAAAGTGGTCTGTGCGATTTCCGTAATGGATGCGGCGCAGTACAGAAGTGCCCTGACTGAAATGGACGCTTCCCTCTGTGAGAAAATACAATCAGCGGAAACAAAAGCGCAGTGCGAAGCCGACATAGCGGCATACGAAAAAGAGAGTGAAGACTTGGCCGCAAAAATGGATGCCTACACCAAGGAATCCGAGCTTGCCGACGCAATCGTACAGAAAGGTGACGTCAAAGGCTGCGCGCAGCTGTCCGACGAACAAAAATCAGACTGTGAAATGAATATCCTTGTGAACGAAGCGCTGCAAACGGGAAGCGCCGCCCCATGCGAAAAGGCCTCGGAGGAAGACATTCGCGTAAAATGCGACGCCCTGGCGCCAAAAGCATCGTAACCTAGAAACCCGGGAAATAACATTTTGCCAGCGCGCGAACTTTGCGGGTTGATCCCGTATCGTTCCAGACGGTTATCTGGCAGGTATCCGATGAAGGTATTTCCGCGCTCATCAACCTCGGGGGCAGTGCAATTTCGGAAACGTTAAGCATGCAGCCAACCACTTCACCTCCGGCCGGGCAGGTTTTAAATGCGATACCCTTGCCCCCGTTTGGAACGCTAACATAGGCGCCGGGCCACGCAAAAAAAGTTCCAAAACCACCATCGGCGCTGACATGACCCGTGACATTAAGATTATCATCAACCGTAACGGATCCGGACAAATTCACCAAAGTTCCCCGAAGATCAATATTGTTTACAAAAGTTGTCGCAAAATCAAAACCATGCGGATAAATAAGGCTGGAAGCCAAAAGATTCGCTATATCGATAACATCGAATTCTCCTTTTGGCACGGAAAGCGCATTTGCGAGGACCCCTCCGTTCACCTCCAGATTATCGTCCACGTAAACGGGATACTCAATCGTCCTTATCCCATTCCACCACGACAGGGGATTATAAATCGTTGAATAATGTCCCGCATTGTCGCCGCCCAGAATCAGGTTGCCCTCGCTAACAGTGACGCTGTGGAAATTCGCGTCAACGTTACCGTATGGGGGAGTGCCACCCGGCTGCGCTACGGTAAGCACTGGAAAAGCAATAATCGCCAAAAAACCGGCAAAAAGGGTCGCGGATAACAATCCCTTCCCAAATAATCTGGTTTGCATAAAAAATAACGTTATCGAATCTTAAAACCTATTCTACCAGATTCGCTCCGTTACTCAACAAAAACCGTGGCGAAAGCATTGCTCACCGCGCCGTCCACGTCTTTTACCTGCAGACGAACGGTCTTCTCTCCCGCAAAATTATATGAACCGGAAAATTTTGGCGAAGATCTCCACTGCGTGGTGAAATTAATATCGTTTTCACCGGTATAATCAGTGTCCCAGCGGTATTGAAGCTTCCCATCACTTTCGCTGTCGGAGCTGGCTGACGCGTCAAAGAAATACATAACTGTTTGCCCTCCCGTAAGCGTCTTTACGGTTTTGGAATCGATGCTGAAAGATGCGGTTGGCGCGGTATTTTCGAAAACATCAATATAGGCATCGGTCACATTCAAAGCCCCCTCAAAATCTTTCGCCTCCATAACAACATGAAAAGTGCCCGCGGCTCCAAATCTGTGCTGCCAGATGGTCTTTTTGTTGTAAGGAGTGTCCCACTGCCCGTCGCCGTTCCAGTCGAATCTGTACTCGATAAACTGCTTTTTATACTGACTGTCCGAGGACTTGGAAGTATCAAACCTGAAAATCTGACTTTCCGTGCCACTAACGGGCGTGTAAGAAAAAAACGCGGTCGGCTCCGTATTTTCAACCACAGTCACTTTTCTGGAAATGGCATCGGTAAGACCACCGCGGTCCAGCACCTGAACAGTAACCGTATAAGCACCGGGCTGCACAAATTTATGCTTAACGCTTTTTCCTCTTGAAAAAAAAGTATCCACCTTACCGTCGCTTTCAAAGTCCCAGCGAACCTGAAGATTCCCCGACTTCGTTTCATTATCGGATGATGAGTGGGCATCGAAAACAAATGAAGTGGCCGTCGTTCCGCTATTGGTATCGGCCAGTTCATTATCTGTACGCACCACAAAATTCGCCATTGGCGGAGTATTCCCGTTGGCAATCGCAATATCCACCTTTTCCTCAAAATCGTATGAAGGCGCAAACTTATTATTGAAAGGATCATATTGCGGCTGCACGTAGCCATCCGGCGTAAATTCGTTTGGCTTAAGAACGTCCGACCCCGGGTTGTCCAGTTCTGACGGCAACGGCAAAACATTTTGCACTTTCATGCCCTCATCTGCGGCGGCTTGAGCAGGCTGAGTCGAAGCCATAAGCATACTTACCGGCAAGGAAACCAGTAATAAAGCCATAAGCCCGATTGCCGCAAACTTTGCGTATTTCATAAATCCAACTAAAAAAGGATCTTCAAAATAACATAAAATAGAAAATGTGTCAAGGGTACTTGCATCAAATAGCAGCACACCATATAATGCGCCCTAATCATAATCGTAAAAACATATGTCGGAAAATGAAGAATTAAACCAGGAGACCGAAAAATCGGATCCTGTACCCAAAGAATCGGATCCGGAGGAAGATCAATGCCAACAGGTAAGCAGGGAGGTTACAAGAAGTATTATAGCCTTTTATAATCTTAAGAGGGCTTCAGGAAAACCAAAGCCCGGAAAGCTTCAAATAAAAGTCCGGGGTATCGGCACTAACGTAATGGTACATACGGATTTCCCGTTTGATAATATTTTCAGATACAGCGATGGATACGCAGCGGAGGTCATTCAGGGAGAAACTCGCAGACTCATTCGAGGCCTACTGGAGCGTTTTAACAAAAAAGAACTGGAAATTATTGCATTTGCCGACAGAAATGAAGGAATTGTCCGAATGACAAGGTCTTTTGGCGCACAAAATGCCGCATTACAGCCTGCGGGGAAGCCAAAGTCAGCACCCGCCCCGAAGTCAACACCGGCTCCAAAATCAACGCCCGCACCGAAGTCAACACCCCCTCTGGAGCCGGAGAAAACCCCCGATCCGGCCACGACCACAGACACGGCCACGGATCCGGCCCCAACCTCAACCTCAACCCTGCCTCCCACCTCTGATCCGGCCCCGGAGCAGACCACACCCCCCACCCCCGAACCAACCCCCACCCCTGAACCGCCACCCACCAACGGTCTCAACGCGAAATCGACTCTCCTTCTGATTTTACCGGATCTAAAAGACCCCATCGATTACCAGTCAATGTATTGCTTCCCGACCGAAGCGACGCCGCACTATATTGAGCGCGCTCTTGATGTCATGGGCATAAAAACCGGCGTGCAAATGCTGGAACTCCTGGGCACCCGCACTCCCACCAAAGCCGAGTGGGAACTATTCATCGACAAAATCAAACAGGCGGCCTCATCGCAAAAAATCCCGTTCGGCGCAAACTGTGAAGCCACTCTTTATTGGTGGCTTGTAAAGAAAAAACACTGGGTGGATGTACGCGAAACCCGAATCGACTGATCACAACCCGGGTAAAAGGCTAACTGCTCCTCTTTATCTCAATCTTGATATTGTCCGGAATACCGGGCATATTCGGCGCCCACGCCGGCCAGCTTTCCACGTGCACCTTGTCGATTTCCGGCAGATTCTGGATATAAACCTCGGCCTCATCAATCGGCATATTCAGAACATGCTCTTTAACCTTGCGGATCAGCCGCGCGCCATTTTCCCTTTCAGGGCTGATGTCGTACTCCTCAATACCTTTTAATGTAGCAGTAATCTTGATTTTCCCCGACCCTTTTTCCGTGTCGATCACTCTGTACGAAAGCGATTCTTCATCAATGCGGTAAAGTCGCTTTTGCGGATTCTGCTTTAACTTAAGCTCCGTTTTCAGGATACCGAGCAGATCGTCCTTGCTGTAGGCAACGCCGCTGGCCACAATCTCCCCATTAACATCAAAACTATCCAGCCGCTGCCCCGCAAGGCCACCCGCAATCGAAACCGAAGGAGCGCTCATTTCAATGGCATCACCGCCCTTTACCAGCTCCAGATTGGCCTTCTGGGCCTCATTGCGCTCCTTGACGTAAGCCTGAAGCTCGGCCTCCGCCGATGCGCGCAGATCACTTTCCATCTTGGCACGCGCCGCCTCTATATCTTCAGCGGAAATTTGCTTGATAACAATAGTTTCACCACCGGTGAACGCCTCGAAGCTCTCGGCGTAAAGCCGTTTCTGGTTTTCAGAGGACAGTCCGGGAAGAAAAAATCTGGATGGACCAATATTACCCTTCTGCCCGATAACCTGATCGTAGGCGTCAAACTCATCCGCCACCACGGTAACTTCCAGCTTGCCGGGCTCCTCCGCGCTGGCCGCAGCCTGCACCGTCACCGGACTCTGCAGCCGAAAAACCAGACCATCGGAAGTCTGGAAACGGGTTTTCTCAACAAGAGGCCATGAATTATTGGAAGTATTCACAATCGTAACCTTACCGGTCGCATTTTTCCCCTCAAACAGTTTGCCCGTGGCCTGATAAGAAAAAACTTTCTGAATCTTTTTTGTGATCTTGTAACTCGGAATCATGTTTACAGGATGAGTATCCAGCTCGGCCCTGTTTGTTTCAATATTGGCCATCGTCACATTCACGGAAGTGTCAATCACGTTGGATTTGGGAGTCAGAGCGATTGTGGCTCCTGGAAGCGCAATATAAGTGATCGTTACAAGAATCAGCAAACTCACGATCACCAGTGAAACAAGCGCGTGTCTGTTTGGCGCAACAAGAACCAGCTTCCCTTTTTCTTCCGCGAATTTTTCCTTTTTTGGTTTCGATTGATGCCGCGCAAGATTTTTGGCCAGGGCAGCCAGCCCCGACCTGCCTCCGCGATTAAGCATCTCCGAAATTGTAAATTTCTTCTCTTTCCTGCGCGTCGGGATATTCTCGTCAAGCGTGTTAATGCTGGCCTTAAGAGGCGTAATGTTCTGCTGATCCTCCATGAATTTGCCGCTGACCAAAGACGGATGTTCGTGTCCGTCCAGTTTGTCGTAAACCGGCAGCCCGATCTTGCCGGCAAGATGAATACCGTTCTGGTCGTTGGTCACAATATAGATATTTTTGCCCAGATCCTCCGCTTTGCGCTTAAGAATCTTTAAATTAACAATGCTCTGAAAAAGAATCGCGCGCTTTGGAACCACCAGATAAAGATTCTTGATTTTTATCCCTTTTAGCCGGTCATAAATGGTTGTCACCTCATCATCGATCTCAATGTAAAGCACTTTTTTAGTGCGGCGTGCACCGGTTTTGGGCGTAATATCGCCATCCGGAGTCTGCCCGGGCGTGGATCCGATGCGTCTCTTGGACATTTGGGGCCGGGTGGCCGGCTTTTTTTCATCAGCCATAAAAAAGCTTTAAGTTTGAACCGATTAAATTTTCATCAATCTGACAACTTTATCCAGCAGTCTGGAAAGGAGTTGCTCTTCCGTAAGATATTCCAGAGCGATATTTGCGAGAGCCATGGGCGTTATATCCTGCACATCCTTTAATTCCTTGGTTTCGTCAATTACATTCGAGACCATCTTCGGATGCAGAAAAGAAATCTGCGGTTTATGCGAAAAGGGGAGAGACTGGACCCATTCGCGGCTTTCCATTACTTCTTTTATTTCGGGAAGATGGGATCCGCCGCCGCAAAGCAGAATTTTGGAGGGCAGTACATCAACATTTTCAAATTCGCTAAGTGTAAGGGCAACGCCGCTGAGCCAGACCTCGCAGTCGCTTTTCATGGCCTCGCGCACGATTTTATGAGATTGCTTTTCAAGTTTTTCCCCGCTGTAAGCCAGTTTGATCTCCTCCGCCTCTTCAAATGAAATGTTCAGGGATTGAGCCAGCCGCTTGGTGAAAGTGCGTCCGCCAAGCGTAAACATTTTGGTGCCGTCAACGCTGCCGTAGCGCACAACCGCGATGTCGGTGGTGCCTCCGCCGATGTCTATGAAAATGGCGCTGAAATTGCCTCCGTCTTCAAAACCAAGGCAGCGGGCAACGGCGTAAGGCTCCGATGTTACGGCCAAAAGTTCCAGTTCCAGTTCAGCGGCGATTGTCTGCAGGGCGCCGTAATGAACCAGCGGCGCGAACGCGTTAAAAATTGAGATAGTCACATCCTTTCCCTGAAAACCCAGCGGATTTGAAACCTTGTAGCCGTCAATGCGGACGTCGGTAATGGCCGCGTTTACCAGTTTAACGTCGATTTCGTTGTAGCCGGTTTCATATGCAAGTTCCGCGCGCACCTCGTCGAAAGCTTTCCATTGCACTTTGTGAACAATGTTTTTTAGTTCGGCCAGGTCGATTTTGGTGTCCGGTTCGCGCCGCGTGTAATTGATGGTGGTTGTAGCGCCTTTCACAAGTTCTCCGGCTATGCCCATTATAAGTCGCCGTGGGCTTGTACCCGCCATTTTCACCGCGTCCCGAATCGCATCCTGGCAGTTATTGATGACCGCCGCTATGTCCGTAACCGCGCCGCTTTGCATTTCCCCGAGCCGTTGCCTCTTTTTTCCGACACCAAGAACACGCGTCTTTGTGCCTTCCGCGGCGCAAATAAGGGCTTTTACAAATTCGGTGCCTATATCCAGCGCCAGATAACAATTCCCCGGACCGGTAACAGCTCTCCTGAAAATGGGCATAAAAAAGGCAAAATTAGCTGTAGTATTCTATGAGATTGTCGCTTTGCCGTCAAGAAAAACGCAGGGATTTAGGCCGGACAAATTTTCCCCCAAATTTTCTATCTGCAGAAGACCCTCTCGCTTGGAGCAGCCGCCCTCGATTGGAGCAGCCCCGCTCGTATTTACCTCTGCCACCCTCCGGCATTATGCAGCCGGGATGTCATGCAGCCAGGATTGACTTTCTGGAAAAAGGTGCTAAGATCCCCCTCTGATTTTCGTCGTCCCGCCCTTGCCGGCATTGCCGGTATTTAAGCGGGAGAGGCGCAAATCTGCTAATTTGAAAACTTGCATTGCCTTATTTTTTAGCCGATCCGCAGGGTCGGCTAAGCTTGAAAAAAGCATTGCGGGCCGCCCGGCCGGGGCCCGCGAGGAGGAATATGGTGAGATTTTGTTTGTCTCGTTCGAAGCGGAGGTACACCCTCCGTTTCGCTAGGATGATGCAGCGCCTGAAGGCGCTGCTGAATCCTTCGTTCAAGCCGCGGCCCCCGCGGGCCACGGCGTCCTGGATCGCCGCTTTGCGGAGATCCGGTCAGCTGACTCCGCCGCGCAACATGCGGCGGCACTTCGGCGGAGGCGGCGCATGACGCGCCGCCCCGCCCACCACGCAGCCCCCCGGGCATACGCCCAGGGGTTACTGCACGCGCCGCCACCGGCGGCGCTCCCAGCCCGCCTTCCGGCGCGCACACTGTCCGAGCGGCTCCCGCGTGAGCCGCTGGACTTCAACTCCGACCCCGCCGATTTGGGCGGGGTCGTCGAGGAGATCGTTTCGCCGGCGATCAGCGCCGCGGTCTTGATGATCGCGGCACTGGTGCTGGCCGTTATCGCCCGGGGCATTTTCTTCTAGGCTCCGGGCAGCGAAGGCGAGGGGCGGGGTGTCGGACTGGTTCCGGAACCCCGCCCCCGCCAAAACCGGGAACCTAAAATCGCACCAAAGGGCGCAAAACGCCATCAACCTTCAGGCAATGCAAGTTTTTTTCCTTATTTGCCGTATCTCACTGCACATCGTAACGCGACATTATTCTACTTGCGCAACATGAGAAAACAGCTACCATAAGCCAACCGCGCGAGTATAACTTCACCATAATTTCCGCTGCTCGATTTATACGCCAAACAAAAGCTATTGGACGTCAACTCGGATGAAAATTTACTGACTCACCTGGACGCAGACCTGCAAAAAAATCTGATAGAAAGGCTAAAAAAGGGCATAGACATCAATCAATTACTGAAAGACCTGCTGCAAAAGCACGACGAAGAGCTGGCCCTTGAAAAGGAAAAATTGGCGGAAGAAGTTCGCGAAAAAAACAATGGTCGCAAGCCCTCCCGCTACATCCCTGCCGCCATCCGCCGCCAACTTCGCAAAGAACACGGAACTATGTGTTCAATCCGAACCTGCCAAAAGCAGGCGACCACCATCCATCACACACAAAGATTTGCTCTAAGCCAAAATCATGATCCCAAATTTCTGGCTCCGCTATGCCGTGAACACCACGCCATTGCGCACACGATTGACGGAAAGTATTTGGAAAAGCGACGGTGGTAAGACAAGAAAACATAACACGCCGCCCCCTACACCACCCGCCTCTCAATCATCGGGTTTATTTGCGTTGTCACCTCATAATTGATCGTGCCCTGCGCCGTCGCAACGTCCTCGGCGGAAATCCGCTCATCTCCCTGTCGCCCTATCAAAACCACCTCATCCTCCGGCTTCACGCCCGGAATATCCGTAACATCCACAATCGTCATATTCATCATCACCCTTCCCAAAATCGGCGCGCGCCGCCCTCCAATCAAAACAAAATGCCCCCTGCTGGAAAGCTCACGCGAAAAACCATTACAATAACCGACAAGAATAAGAGCGATCTTTGAATCCCTCATCGTTTTATACGTGCAGCCGTAACTGATTGTTCGGCCGGAAGGAACATCTTTCACCTCCGCAACTTTTGTCTTCCACGAAAGAACCGGCTTCAGCTCAACCACTCTGTCCATCTGCCGCGCGGAAAGTAAAGTCTCTTTGGAAGGCCACAAGCCATAATTCGCAATCCCCGGCCGAATAAAATTATAATAAGTCTGCGGAAAAAGAATAGTAGCAGCCGAATTTGCGCAATGCTTATACTCCGGCTCCAGCCCGCCCTTCTTAAGAACGGAAATCATCCGGTTGAACTCCTCCTGCTGCCCCGCCGCGTAGGACGGATCCGTAGTATCCTCAATATTAGCGAAATGAGTCGAAACCCCCACAAGCTTCATCTGCACATTTTCCCTGTAGTTCCTGATTATCTGCGGCAGATCCGCGTCGCTCACGCCCTGCCTGTTCGTGCCCGTTTCCAGCTTCAAATGCGTCAGCGCGGGAATCCCCAGCCGCTCCGTAATCTCTTTTAAACGATCAAAAGTCTCCCGATTATAAACCACAAAATGAAACCCCTCCTTTACCGCGGTCTCCAGCTCATCCAGCTCAATATAACCCATAATATAAACTGGCGCGTCCACGCCATTTGCGCGAATCTCCAGCGCCTCCGCCAGACTATCCACCCCAAGCCAGTCCGCCCCGCCCTCAAGAATAAGCGGAGCCATCTCCTTAACCCCGTGCCCATAAGCATTAGCCTTAACCGCGCTGCAAATAATCCGCCCATCGCCCACCAGCCCGCGGAGTGTCTGAACATTATGCAAAGTATTCTCGCGCGAAAGTTCCACCCAGGTCCGATTTTTCATGTCCGATAAGAAAAGGTATAGGCGACCAATACTAGCATTGCGGCGCCGCAAGGCGCAAGAGCACGGGCGAAAGGCGCAAGAGTGCAACCAAAAGCGCGCCCTGCGAAAGTTATTAACTTTACAAAGAAAATCACAGGGGTTTACAAAGAGCATTTTAGGGGTTTACAAAGAAATTCAAAAAGGGCTACAATAGAAATATGAGCAAAATTAATAACATACAAAAATTCATTTTAGATAATGTCGAAAAGCATCCAAGGGACATTGCCACAGTTCTGGCTGAGAAATTTAACTTTTCAAGACAAAGAGCACACAGATATCTAACAAGAGAAGTAGAAAATGGAAATATTATCAAAACAGGCCGTACCAGATGGACACAATATTTTCTTGCAAGTGGAAATTATGTGGAGTTCAGCGAAAAAATAAAACCTGATCTGGCAGAAGACAGAGTTTGGTCAAAATATATAAAGCCTATAATGTTATCTTGCCCCCAAAACATCTATAGAATTTGCATTTATGGGTTTACTGAAATTTTTAACAATGCAATTGATCACTCAGAGGGAACAACAATTTTTTCCGATATTGAAATCAAGAATAAAGTTATAACTATCAGAATCATAGATAACGGAATTGGAATATTTAAAAAAATCCAAAAAGCATTAAACCTGGACTCAATAAAAGAATCCATTCTACACTTATCTAAAGGGAAATTTACTACCGATCCATCAAAACATACAGGGGAAGGCATATTTTTCACATCAAGAATGTTCGATAGTTTCGTAATACTGTCGAGTGACATGTGCTATGCCTTTCATAATGAAGACTGGTTTCTCTCGCCGGAAAAAAACGAAAACTTCGGCCAAGGAACTCTCATTGAGATGAAAATATCGCTAAATTCAAAAAAAACACCCAAGGAAGTATTTGATCAATATACGGACCAGGAAATAGGGTTTGGAAAGACAATTGTAGCAGTTGCACTAAGCGCGGATCCAAACGATCCCCATGTATCAAGATCTCAGGCAAAACGCCTGCTCATGGGTTTAGAAAAATTCAAGACCATCATACTGGATTTTAAAGGAGTAACATCTGTAGGACAGGCATTTGTAGATGAAGTCTTTCGTGTTTTTCAAAATGAAAATCCCAATATCATCATCCACTATATAAACGCTAACGAAGAAGTCGAATCGATGCTTAAAAGAGGACTTGCAAATAAATAGCGCAGCGAAGCATTAGCCTTCACCGCGCTGCAAATAATCCGCCCATCGCCCACCAGGCCGCGGAGTGTCTGAACATTATGCAAAGTATTCTCGCGCGAAAGTTCCACCCGGGTCCGATTTTTCATGTCCGATAAGAAAAGGTATAGGCGACCAATACTAGCATTGGGGTGAGGGGGGAGGCAAGAGCATGGGCGATGCACCGCAATCGCTTCTCAAAACGAGCAACAAGCTGCTACAATCCGAAGTGAAGGTTTCAATTGGATTAGTTAGCGGAAATGACTAAAAATATAATTACATATACATGAAAAAATGGTTAAAACGCATAAACTACAAAGCAATTGGCTTCATAATTATAAGCATTGTATTTTCCCTTTATTTTGAATATATCATCTGTCTATTCAATGAAATTCCAGGAGTATCTCTTAATAACACAGTTTCAACAAGCGATAGAATTCTTCTAATAACCTTCATTGGTATTATTTGGTATTCGGTCGAAACTAGGGGAATGAGATCGCAAATGATAAGGCAAAACGACCTACTTACTGAACAAAACAATCGTCCATATATACAAATAGGATTACATGGAAATAAGATACGATTTGAAAACATCGGCAAGGGAGATGCATTCAAAATAGCCATAACCTTGGAAAATCCAAATTCAATCCATACTTTATTCTCGGAATTGGCAAATGGATTGAATTACCAATGGATAATTACAAGGATTGGAACATAATTTCAGTGATAGCTGAATATGAACACACAGACAAAAGCATAAAAAATACATATTGGGCGCAAATAAAGCTGGTTAATGACGGGGATGGCCAATTCCATGAACAGCCAATTGCTATTAAACCAGTGTAATTTTTAGTCAAATCCGCTAATCAAGGTATAAGCGGTTACGTTCAGTCGATTCACTCCTTCACTTCACCAATATTGCACGGGTGTACGCTTTCAGCGTATTATACACCCGCGCAACATCGCTTATACCTAGACGTTAGGCGCCATTTAACTTTCACATCATGATCGGAATCCCACCAGAAAATACACCAGAATTCATCTCCTTCTCAGTTTCATTTTGGGCTGCTTTATATTCTGGCCTCATTTACAGCCTATTCACAGGTATCATTGTTGGACTTGTGATATGGGCTATGCAAACTAGAGCTGAAAAACGTATTCAAAAACTAAAGTTTAAAGATGATCTTAGGAGTCTCAAAGAAAAGTTGAAACAAGTAAATTTCGGCCAGAATCCAATAATCATTACCAGTGCACTAAGGTCTCAACCACAAGCGGCCAGAGAGATCATAAAATTAATTGATGGAAAACCGCTTGAAGAGTGGCACAGAGAACTAAAAGAAGAAGGGGAGCTGATTAGACAATTAATAAGCCTTCAAAACCAACAGCTAGAATTCAACAGGCTCGCTGGACGTCTAGATGAGCAACTTAACCAATTTGTACGAAATTATAATGCTGAGAGAAATGCAATTTCAGTTAACGATCCAGCGCACATCAGCCACTTTATTGGCCGCTTGCATGGTTTCCAATATCAACAAATAAATCAATGGTTAGACAGTGGTAGTGAGCAAACTTTACAAGAAAGCTGGCAAAACGCCCAAAATGAAACTGAACTTGTGGCTAGAACCAGACCATACCTCGATGCAAGACAAGGTCTAGTTCAAACAACAGAATCAATACGGCAAATAATCAGTGAAAGTTAAACAGCGCCTAACTAGCTATATCCCCGTCAACAATTTTTTCATAAGATTTTGTTGGTAAATGGTGTGCCGCGCTTCCAGACAGCGAAAACGACATGTACCATTTTGTGCA
>JAHJEW010000048.1 GCA_018825335.1 Patescibacteria group bacterium
AAGGTTGAGCTGGCCGGTATTGATGAAAAAACGGGAAAAGAGTTTCCGCGGATCGCTCAATATATTGAAAAAAATAAACCCGCCAAAGAAAAAATGGCTTAACGACTTATTAATTACTCATTAAATGACCCACGAAGAATACATACAATTAGTGCAGAGCTCGGAGGTGTTCCGCGCCCTTGAAGAGTCGTTTCAGAAGATTATTCTGGCGGCCAAAGATGAGGAGCAGGATAGGTATATCCAGATTTTTATGACCGAGCATAACGGGATTTTGGCGGCGCAGAAGGCACTGGCAGAGAGCAATGAGGCTGTACTACGTGATTTTGATGCCAAAGTTAAGAAAACCGGCAAGGAATTTATAAAAACCGCCGAGGTTAGCGAACGCGCAAGCGCCGCTGCCAAAGCGGAGGATCTTCTTAATTCCGTATAAAATATGTCCAATTTGCTGAAAAATTGTTTGAACGGAGGGATGTGGACGTGGGGACACGGAGGCGCGCGCAGGTTTGTTTATTTTGCCGGGGAAACCCCCGATTATGATGCAATTGCGGCCGCGGCAAAAGCAGAGATGCAGGGACAGGCGGAAAAGGTTGAATCGGAAATTAAAACTTCCGAGATTTCGGCTGATGATGCCATGAAAAACGCATATTTGAAAATAGAAAAATCGGCCAATGATGTTAAGGGAAAAATTGCGCTGTCCGCAGATACCGAGGCCGCAAAAAGACTTGTCATGGAAATAGAGTCGGCGAAAAAGGATGTTACGGACAAAATTGAGGCGAATAAAGCCCGATATGAAGCGATAGCAGCATTTGTGAAAAAGAGGGCGGGCCTTGAGCTGATGCTTGACCAGAATGCCCAAGCTTTAAAGGATCTCTCTTCCGCACAAGACGTAGCGACGCTTGTTTCAGTGGGGATGGGAGCGGAAGGGCTAAAGGAGCAGATGGATGATGTAAATAAGCTAAACGTGCCCGGCATGGAAAACGAAGTCAAAGATCTGGCTGGCAGAATAGGTGAACTGCAAAAACAGTTTGATGCGCGCACAGTTGAATTGCGAAGGGCGGTTGCACTGAAAACAACACCAATATATTCGACAATAGATAGCGTAGTTAAAATAAATGAAGCCGATAATCAAATACCTTCACAGGCGCAGTTGCAGGCGCTAAGGGAACATGCAAACTATCTTTCGACGGCAATGCTACAGTTGAAGGGAATGGCATTTGCCGCGGGCGTTTATAAATTTTTGGAGCAGACGAATCAGAAAATTACCGATGCTTTGATGGCGGCGGAGAAAAAAATTGAAGATGCGGCTTCGAAAGATAATCCCGGATATGCAAAATTGGTGCAGAAAATAGATAAGCTTTCAAAGAACAGGGATAATGCTTATGCGAATTTGCAAAAAGTTGAAAATACCCCCAATGCTTCCGCCCAGGAGAAAAAGGATGCGAAAGGGTGGGTTTCCGGAGCGGAGGAAACTCTGAAAGCAGAAATAGCGCAGAGAGATGCTATGGAAAAAGAGCTGGATAAAAAAATGAATCCGCCGGCGCAGAAAAGGACTGCGGGCCCGGGGGCTTAATATTTTTTTTAATAAAATTATGAAAAATTGTCTTAAAAGAGGTAAGGGTCAATCCCGCGGATTTGTATGCGGGCCGGCGAGGATGGTTTATTTTGAGGCGGAGGGATACCAGGCCGATGTCCAAAAAGACGTAGATGAAGCCAAAAAAAAGCTTGAGGAGCAGATTGGCAGCGACGTTGTGCCGGATATTGGTACGGCCGTGGAGGAAGCCAAACAAACGATTGAAAAAAGCCGCGAGAGCGCGATCGGTTCCATTGCTCAAGAGCAAAGATTTGGAACTACATTGGATAAACGGGAGGTGGCCGCTCATTACAGTGAAGAAATAAATAAAATGGCCAACTCTGCCATTGCCGAGATCAATGCAAATTCGGCTGACTACAAGACTCGCCATGAAGCACATTTGCAATATGCAAAGATTCGTTTGTCGCTGCTAAACCCGGAGGTGAATAAGCCGATCTGGGAAGTTGCCAATGGCCTTGAGGGTTTTGGCGGGGAGAAAGCCGCTCTTGATATTGATAAGCAGATTGGTTCTCTTCCGGGGATTCAAAGTATTTCGAATAACATGGCTACTCTTTCGGGTTTGAGCGCAAAGGCCGCCGCCAATTTGTCCGTACTCGAACCCAAGGCGGAGGAGCTGCGCGGCATTGTTGCCAACCTTGGGGATCTGGAACCCAGTTTGAAGAAAAATGTGAAGGATATGCTGGCTTCGGTCGATGAAAAAATCGCGCAAAGTCATGAAGCGATAAGTTTATATAATAATTATCTGGCCCGTCTTAAGGAGACATTACCCACGCAGCTGCAAAGTGCTGTTGCCAAAGAAGCCGATTTGAAAAATGCATCGGCGGAGACACAGCAAAAGGGTGGTGGAATGGGT
>JAHJEW010000049.1 GCA_018825335.1 Patescibacteria group bacterium
GAATAATCGTAGTTTCTATTGAAGTTGTTTTTCGAGATCGGATTTAACTTTTTCCAATACCGAAACGGCGGTCGCGAAATCTTCCATGTTTGTTACTTCGTTATAATGTCCCATATAATCGGTATATTTTTGAATGTAATCGAGAGCCATTAAAAGCTGGTCTGCAAGTTCGGGTGATGTATACTGTATTTCCTGCGCGGTCTTTCTGCATTCGGTTATTTTTTTCTTTGCAGTATCTGTTTTTTGTTGATTATCCTTTTCGGCGGACAGTTCCTCAATCAGTTCCGCTATGGCGGCTGTTGTCTTTATTTTTTGACGATAGTCATAGTCTGTCAGTAGTTCTCTATCCACCAGATCGTCGCTCATCGAGATCAAAGTGTGAAAATCGTAATACTGCTTCATGACTTTCTGGAAAGCGAAAAAATCTTTATCCAGGGCTTCTTCATCAATTCGCTGGGAAAGAGGTTCATCAATCAAGAATCTTGTAAAACGCGTATCTGCAAATTTGATTTTCTTTATACCGTGAATAAGTTCCATGAATTTTGTTCTATATGCCGTTTCCCGATCTTCAGGTGATTCTTCATCCTTTTGTTCCGCCAGTATTTCCGTTTCGATTGCCTTTAATTCTTTGTATGCAGCCAGCCATTTTTCGACCTCCCCGCTTTGGTCAGCTTGATTTTGTGAATTTTCGATTTGTTCCGCAAACTGATCCAGTTTCCTCGTAAGTGCGTAATGTGCCAGTGTTTTCAGGTTGAGTTGATTGCATTTCCGTTCGAAAAAGAATTCTTTTACCGTTTTTACAAATTCGCTCATAAGATCATAGCAATGTCCTTTTACAACTCCATAGTCCTTACCTTCTTTGATGTCATTGTCCTGTTGTTTCTGAAACTCCTTTAAACTTTCCGCGATTGTAATCAGGGCGCTTTTTACCTGAAGAATATCGGATTCGCTTTCATTGCCATCAAGTGTTTTAACGAGTATGCCATCAAGCATCCGTTTTGCTTTTTCACTTCCTTTCTTTAATTGTTCCAATTGTTGCCTAAGACCTGCTGCCTGTTTTTCATATTCCTCGTATTCAGGCATTACATCTTTTCTTCGATTTTTTTCACTATCAAACGCATTAACCAGTTCCAGCATGGCTTGCATCATGGCGCTTCTGGCTTCGGTTATAAAATCCTGTACATGGTTCGTAAGTCTTCGTTCCTCATCTTTTACTGAAATATATGGTTCGTTGTATCCATGAATGAGTTCGACAGTCATGTAGTTTGTCTGCTGCATATATCTTTTCGCTTTTGAAAGCTTATCTCCAATAATCGATGCGATCATTTTAAACTGACTTGCCAATGCCTGATTTTTGCTTTCCTGAAGGTCGGCCTTATTGGTCGGTTCAAAGATATCATCGATCATTCCGGAAAATTCATCGGCAAGTTTTCTGATTATAATTTGCTCTTCCGTCCTTGACAGGACAAAGCCCGGCTGGCTTTGTTCCTCCATATCATCGGCAAGAGGGAAATCGCTTTGCGCAGGCCTTATTGTTTTGGGGAAAAATGTTGTGCGTTCAAGTGATAATCGTTCAGCAAGCCAGGAAAATGCAGCTTCCAGTTTTTCCATTTCTCTGCATATTAACGGGGTCATGCGCAACATTCTCTGTGGGTACAATATTCTTTTGCTGTATTGATCTTCGGTCACTTCATGCATCTCCCACATGAAATCCAGATAACTTAAAATTTTACTTATTTGACCAAGCAGAGTGCGTATTACGATATTCATTTCTTTGTCTTCCACCCCCTGAACGATTGTTTTCAGTTTATCGTATTGTTTTAGTCTTTTTCGAATTATGCTTCTGTGTCTTTTCATAACCATTGGCGCAATCTGCTGAATGGCCATTTTTAAAGCTTCGGCCCTCGAATCAAGGATTGTTCTTTTATGTTTACTTGAGTGTTCATTTTCCACGGCGTCCGAAATAAGCTCTATCCAGTTTGGTATACAGTCAATCAGCTGTCTAATTCCTTTTAGCCCAAACCTGTTATGGGTATCCGGGAATTCTCTCCTTAGAACTTCGATTTGCCCCAGTTCTTTCAGCACTTTTTCCAGGTCTTCTTTTTGGACGTGCTGGTTTTTACGTGTATTTTTGTAATATAACTTTAAGTGTCTCAGCGCTTCCAGCAATATTGAGAATTCCTCTTTGGAGAGGCTATAGGATTTTTGCAGTTCTCCTTTGATTTTTTCTTTTGCGGATTCGGTTGCTTTGTTTGATACGAGATATTTGAA
>JAHJEW010000050.1 GCA_018825335.1 Patescibacteria group bacterium
ACGAAAGATTTGATTGTTTTTTCAAAAAAAATTAAGATTCTCCCGCTATAACGATAAAAAATGAAAATAGGAATAGTTGGACTGCCCAACGTCGGAAAATCCACACTCTTCAACGCAGTGACCCGCAGTCGGGGAGCCAAGGCGGAAAATTTCCCTTTCTGCACCATTGATCCGAACATCGGCATTGTGGAAGTTCCCGATGAAAGGATTCCGCAGCTGAAAGAAGTGGCGAAAACGGACAAAGTCATACCCGCTGTCGTGGAATTTGTGGACATTGCCGGACTTGTGAAAGGGGCCAGCATAGGGGAGGGGCTGGGAAATCAGTTCTTGTCCCACATAAGGGAGTGCGACGCCATTGCGCAGGTGATTCGAGTGTTTGAGGATTCAAACGTTACTCATGTTCACGACATTGTGGATCCAAAAAGAGATATAGAAATAATTGAAACGGAACTGATTCTGGCGGATGCGCAGACACTTGAAAAACGGCTGGCTAAAGCCGAAAGTGATGCCAAGTCGGGAGACAAGGAAAAGAAAGACTACGCGCAGCTGCTCCGGAAAATCCAGACATCCCTGGGCGAAGGCAAGAAAATCCTGGACCAAAACATCACCGAAGAAGAAATGTCGCAGCTGAAAGATCTGCATTTCCTGACCGCCAAGCCGCTTCTTTACATCGCCAATGTCCACGAAAACGAAATCGGACTAATGGATGAAGCGGAGTTAAGGCAGCGCCTGGGGTTGGGCGCGAACGAAAGAATCATTCCCATATCCGCAAAAATAGAGGAGGAACTTGGCTCACTGACCAACGAAGAGGCGCAAATCTTTCTGGAAGAACTGGGGCTGAAAGAAACAGGGCTGAACGCGCTTATTAAAGCCGCCTATGACACATTGGGACTGCAGACATACTTCACCGCGGGAGTGAAAGAGGTCCGCGCATGGACAATCCATAAAGGCGACACAGCGCCCAAAGCCGCAGGGGTCATCCACACCGACTTTGAAAAAGGATTCATCCGCGCAGAAGTCGTATTCTGGCGCGATCTGGTGGAATGTGGAAGTGAAGCCAAAGCGCGGGAAAAAGGACTTGTGCGCACCGAAGGTAAAGATTACGTTGTAAAAGACGGCGACGTCATGCACTTTCTTTTCTCTTCATAGATGGAAATAATCCCCGCAATTTATCTGCTGGACGGGAAAGTGGTTGCTCTATACAAAGGCAGCACGGAGCAGAAAGAAACCTACTACAAAAGCCCGGCGGTGTTCGCCGAAAATTTTCAGCGCGCCGGCGCTCTGAAACTGTATGTAGCTGATCTGAACGCTAAATTCGACCATGAACTCGCCCAGAAAAGCGAAATAAAAACCATAATCAACGCCGTAAAAATTCCCATTATGCTGGAAGCGGCATTTAGCAATGTGGAAGCGATAAAAGGCGCCCTTGAGCTGGGCGCCGCACAGGTCGTACTGCGCTCCCCGTCGATTGAATTCGCAAAAACCGCAATCGAAACTTTCGGGCCGGAAAAAATCATTATACAAATATTTGCTAAAAGAACCGAGCTAATTGAAAAAAGACAAAAAAAGCGCTCCGACGATTACACCGACATTGTGGATTACGCCGAAAAACTTGTTCCGCTGGGCGTTAAATACGTTATGTACAAAGATCAGCGGGCGGAAGGAACTCTAATCCATCCAAACTACGACGAAATAGACCGTCTTTTCCTTACGGTGGGGGATAAACTGAAAATCTATTCATCCGGTGGCATCAGCGAAATCAAACATCTTGTACTGCTCAAGAAAATAGGCGCCGCGGGCGCCATCATCGGCAAAGCCTTATACGAAAGAACCATAACGGTGGAGCAGGCCATCGCCGCCGTTGCGGATTAGGCTGAATGGTTAGTCATTTGAAATTCGGATTTCGAATTTTTATCATGACCGCTCATGACCGCTCATGATAACTGATATATTCTGAGGCAAGATAAGCGAAAAAAAGCACAATCAGGCCCGTAACAAGACCCCAGTTAAAGGAAAGCTCAAAAAAGTAAACCTCGGCTAACAAAGTCAGGATTGCGAAGCCGCTTAGGAGCAAAGTCACGGCCCAGAATGCATTGGTCTCCCTAAGATCCGGAAAACTCCTTTGCGTAGCTGTTTTTAGCAAATAAACAATCATGAAAAGCATGAAAATACCCGTATAAAGCAAAAATTCCGAAAAAATTGAATTTTTCACATCAACCCAGTTATTTTCAATATAAAAAAGAATATAAGGATGAGCCGCCCACACCCCAAACGTAAGAATGCAGGCCAGAAGGAAGAAAAACTGCCTCTTTCTGAACAGGCGCTCAACCCGCTTGACACCATCAATCTGCTCCAGATTCTCACATAAAGTTGAAACTTGGGAGTAGTTATGAACACACACACTGATTTTACAAATAAAAAGTCTGCTAAAAAGGGAAAGATAAGAATTGGAACATATAGCGCTTAGATCCAGATCAGAAAGAACATTAAAAATTTTATTTAATTGCCCGATTGCATCCCTGCTGACGATTTTCAATCTGATCGGCGTATATCTCTTTTCCATTTTCGGGAATAAATACCGTAAGAAAAAGCCATGTTGTTCCCTGGGAGCGTCCTTTTCCGGATACAAAACATTAATAAATTCGCGGGGCCTTAGAGTGCCTTCTGCAATGCCGATTAGAACATCTTTGAAAGTTCCATAGCGCTTGTGATTTTCAACAAATATTTTCTTTTGCCTGGGTGAAATATCTCTTAAAAGGCCAAGACCGGCTCGGTCCAGCTCCTTTTGCAGAAGAGCGGAGCCAGTTTGCAACTTATCCTCGCGTGATACTTTCTTAAAAGCTTCCTGAATTTTTGTTTTTGCGGCATTGGTCTTTGCGAAATCAAGCCAGGCCTGACGCGGCGTTCGGGGAATATCCGAAGTAATAATATGAACCGTGTCACCACTGTTAAGTTTTGTTGTCAGGGGAACAATTACTCCGTTTACATCCGCCTTTAGGGCACGATTTCCCACTTCTGAATGGATAAAATAGGCAAAATCTATGCAACTGGCGCCCTGAGGCAGATCAATTGAGTCACCTTTGGGCGTAAAAACGAAAATCCGGTCGTGAAGAATGTCATCCCTCAGACCTTCCATAAACTTATCCTCGGATCCTTCGGAAGTCTCGTCAAGATGTTCGTGTGCCTCCATGATTTTTGCGGCCCATTCGGCCCTCCGATCCTCCTCCAGATGGGGATTTTTGTTGTCTCTGGTGCAGAAATAGCGGGCGGCAATACCATACTCCGCTTCCAGATGCATCTGATGGGTGCGTATCTGAAAATCGATACATAAACCATTATATCCAAAAACCGATGTATGCAGACTTTGATACCCGTTCCTTTTGGGCACGGCTATATAATCCTGGAATTTTCCCGGCCGCGGTCGAAAAATAGAATGAAGCAAACCCAATACCCTGTAGCACTCCTCCTTGTCGCCGACAATAATCCTGAGCGCTATATTTTTATCATATTCCTGTAAATTGCTAAGATCACCGGTTAAGCGCTTATATATACCATAAAGCTTCCTGAGACGTCCGTAAATTGTGGCATCGATCTTATGTTCCTTGAAAGTTTTTTCAAGAGTCTTAATGGTTTTGTCCAGTGCCTCCTTGTTATTTTGCCGGTTAAATTTCATCCTTTCAGAAAGCAGCTCGTAATCAACAGGGAAAAGATACCTGAAACAAATATCCTCCAGTTCCGATTTTAGCTCCTCAATACCAAGAAGGTTGGCTATCGGCACAAAAATCTCCAGCGTTTCACGTGAAATGCGAATCCTTTTTTCCTCATTATCGATAAAATGAAGAGTCCTCATATTGTGAAGACGATCGGCAAGTTTGATTAGAATAATACGCGGATCCTGGGCAGTATGGATAAAAAGGTTTTTCAGGGATTCAATCTGGCGTGTGGCCATGTCGTTTTTATAATGCACCTTGGAAAGTTTTGTAATCCCTTCGACCAAAAATGCCACACGCTTTCCGAATTTCGCCTCTATCTCCGCGATTGTGCGATTGGTGTCTTCGGGAACATCATGCAGTAAACCGGCAATCAAAGTATCCTCGTCAACATGAAGCGACGAAAGAATGCGAACCGTTTCAAATGGATGAATAATATACGGATCACCGCTTCTCCTAAGTTGGCCCTTGTGCGCCTGCGAGGCAAACTCAAACGCTTTAATGAATTTATTTTCATGAAAACCCGGAAGATATCGTTTAATGTCGCAAATCAAATCCGACGGAATAATTCCTAAATCATTTTCCAGAGATTTATTAAGTTTATTCTTTGGAGCCATATATCCCTATTAACTTGATAGAGATATAAAAGTGTGGCATAAGATGGAGCATAAGTCAAATTTCCTTTGGTCGAAATGGAGCA
>JAHJEW010000051.1 GCA_018825335.1 Patescibacteria group bacterium
GAATAATCGAGCACATGAAAAAAACGGGAGAATGGGGCCAATTCTTCCCCATGTCCATCTCCCCGTTCGGATACAACGAAACCATAGCAAACGAATACCATTCACTCACAAAAGATCAGGCTCTTGCCATGGGCGCAAAATGGCACGATGAAGACACAACAAATCGTTATAAAGGGCCGAAAATTGCAATTCCAGATCACATTGCAGATATAAAAGACGAAATAACAAAACAAATACTTTATTGCGAAACCTGCGAGAAAAACTACAAAATAATCCCGAAGGAACTGGATTTTTACAAAAAAATAAAAATCCCGCCACCCCGCAGCTGCCCCGACTGCCGCCATAAAGCCCGTCTCGAGCTAAAAACTCCTCGCCATCTTTACCCCCGCGCATGCGCCAAATGCGCGACGCCAATCCAAACCACTTACGCCCAGGGCCGCCCGGAAAAAGTATATTGCGAAAAATGCTATTTGAAAGAAGTATATTGAAAACCAACTTTTATACGGTAAACGGCGCCGGGGGAGAACAGAACCTTATGTTTTATTGAGCCTGTTTCAAAAGGAATTTGAAGAATATTTTGAAAGCTCGAAAAATTAAAATAAACACTACGGAAGCAACAATAATCATTCCTATCCAAAGTAATAAAAGAAAAAGGAAAGACATTTTTTCAAACTCATATCCAAAGAAACCCAGTATCATCTCCGTACAACCAATCCAAAGAGCTATCACCAAAAAAAGAACAAACTGAAGATCAATGAACATAAATAGTTTGATTTAAGTGAATTTCAATTTCAAAGTTGTGAATAATTCCCAAATCTTCACCTTTATCAAGTTCATTGATAATGCTCTGTTTAATAAATTGACCTGACAAAAATGATGGTGTGTCTTCTTTTTGAAAATCATAAATGTCAAAAAGTATGAATTTAACTTCAAATTTATTGTTCCCGCTTGATTTTGCATTGTATTCGATTTTTTTGATTCCATGGAGTGAGGTTGCTAAATCTGGGGAATCAAAGTTTATTTGCCCTTTCATAGTTTCATCATGCTCAAAATCTTTTGGCCAAATCTCGCCTTTTAAAATTCCATTGGCGATCTTCTCCTGTAATTTTTCGAGGATTTTAATATAAGAAGGATTTTTTTTAATTAATTTTACAAGAGCGTTATTTGGGTGAAAAATAAGCGGAGATGGATTATCTTCAATTGCGTGTCTTATAAATTGAGCTGAAAAAGGTTTATTAAAGACTTCAAAATAAGCAATAATAGTATTGACTATATTTATGATATAGCTTTTCAAGTCAACCATTGATCTTATGCTTGCCAGAAACTCCTGATTGTCAAAAAAGAGAATATTCAGGCTGGAAATTTCCGGCTCTTCATCATACCAAAGTTCAATGGCGTTTTCAAAAGCAATAGGATTCGATATATCCTCATTCGTAATAGTAAGAATATCGAACTCTTTCAGATCTCCCGAGAAATAGAAGTTTTTGTATTTCTTTGAAGTTTGAGCTTGTTCGTTATTCCAAATTTTACCGTTTACAACCACTTTTAGGTTGTCTCCATCTGTACCCCCTTTTGTTTTAGCGCTTTTTGTATTAACTCCGAGAACGAAGCTTTTGGTATAAGATCCAAGGAAAACGAAGCTTAACCAGGGAATTCCTTTGCTTTCGCTTTTAATATTTTCTGAAGGCTTTAAATTATTGAGTTCGAAATTATTTTCTTCGATTTCAAAAACTTCAATGCTTTCTAAGGTAGGTGTATTGTCAGCAAAGAACCTCAATATATGATCACCTTTTTCTAGGGTGACGAAATAATGGATTGTTTTTATTCCCCCTCTTAGGCTTGCTCCGTTCCAGCTTGCCGATGTGCCAAAACCTTTCCATGAAATTTTTTCCTGATGATTCTCATATTTACCAAAATCAAATCCATCCAGGACCATCTTGAGATCATCGTCATCTGTAGAGTTATTTTGTTTTGCATTTTTTGCCGAAGCTTTAATTTTGATTGCATAAAGCCCTTTTCTTGACACCTGAAATTTAGTCTCCGCAGAATTCCATTCGTATATGTTACCGCCTGGAGCTTTTAATTGAAGATTTTTTTGAAAGATGTTTTTCATATTGTAATTTTACTTTTTATCCTGTTTGCCACAAGAGATGGTGATACTTCCATGCAAAAAATGCGGTGAAAATTATAAAATCATCAAATAAATCACCTATTCTTCAATTTCTTGTACACACTGCCGCGAAATTCAATAAAGATCGGTTCACCCGCCGTCGTCGATTTCCTGAAAATAACCCGGATTTTCCCAACTCTAATCCTGAACAAATCTTCAAAACCTTTCACCTTTTTGCAGTCATAGCCGGCTAACTTCATCGCAACAATATCCTGCAAAACCGGTGCCAGTTTTAGGGCCAGACTCTTTTCCAGTCTGCCAATGAACTTTTCAATCTGATCCATGAATTTTCTTGATTGATTGCAAAATCTTGTCCACGGGAAGACCATTTTCACAGTAAATCCCAAAGTCGTCCTTATTCTCAAAATAAGCCGTTTCACTTTTTTCAAGCGGCTGAATCAGCAGCCCTTCGGGAGTTTCCTTCGCGATATAATTCTTGGTTTTATATTTCTCCCGCCACGATTTTGGCAAAGTTACCTGTCCCGTATTAAATAGTTTCAAAGTAAAAACATTCATTATATTAAAATTAGATAAATTAACTAAATTCATAAAAATAATATCATTCCCCTTTAGGAAAGTCAATAATGTTACCAAGAACCTTGATGGACATATTAACCAAATTTCATTAAATTTCTATTAACTAATTCTAAGAAATGCATAAATCCTGCGGCCAGTGTAAGCAATCATTCGAAATTGCCAACGAAGACCTAAAGTTTTACGACAAAGTTTCCCCAATTTATAATGACAAAAAATATCTCCTCCCCCCGCCAACACTATGCCCGGACTGCAGACAAAGACGGCGACTGGTATGGCGCGGTGAAAGAAAATTATATAGCCGAAAATGTGACCTTTGCGGCAAAAACATAATTTCAATCTTCGCAACAAACAGAGGGTATACAGTTTACTGCCCGCCCTGCTATTGGAGCGACAAATGGAATCCCGCGGATTTCGGAAGATCTTACGATCCTTCCAGGACATTTTTCGAGCAATACGATGATCTCCTAAAATCGGTTCCACTCCAATCTTCCTATTTAATTGAAGCAGTTAATAGTGAATTCAACAATAACGCGTCCTATTTAAAGAACTGCTACCTTATGAGTTCTTCAAATTCAAATGAAGACTGCTATTATGGCTATTTTGTGAACGATTCAAGGGACTGCATGGACTGCACTTCCGTGAATAAATCCGAAAAATGTTATGAAAGTATTGAATGCGTTTCCTGCTACGATTGCAGATACTGCAAAAATTGCGTCAACTGCACGGAAAGTTATTTCCTGACGAACTGTATTTCCTGCAATAATTGTTTTGGATCAATAAATTTGCGTCACAAAAAGTACTGTTTTTTTAATGAGCAACTCACTAAAAATGAATATGAAAAGAAAATCAGTACATTTCTTAGTGGAGACAGAACGAAAGTGGAAGAAATGCTCCAGAAAGTTCGTGAGCATAATCTAAAATATCCTTTTCCGTACATGATCGGTGAAAACAATGAAAACGTCAGCGGAAATTCCATTTACAGGTCAAAAAACAGCAACACCTGTTTCGACTGCGATGACATTGAAGATTGTAAATATTGCTATCAACTAATGAATGCAAAAGATTGCTACGATATTATGTCATGGGGACGAACCGGAGAGTTATTTTATGAATGCGTTGCAACCGGCGCAAATGGCTACAATAACAGCTTTACAGCAATAAACGTCGCAGGAATAAATAACTTATATTCATACATGTGTATGCATTCCAAGAACCTTTTTGGATGCGTATCGGTCAAAAAATCCCAGTACATGATTCTAAATAAAAAATATTCACCCGCCGAATTTGAAACACTTGCCGCAACCATTATAGAAAACATGATCCGGACAAAAGAATGGGGAGAATTTTTCCCGGAAGCACTTTCTCCCTTCACTTATAACGAGTCTCTGGCCGACGATTTCTTTCCTTTAACAAAGGATCAGGCAGAAGCAATCGGTGCCAAATGGTACGACGAAACCAATAAAGCATCCGAACAAAATTCAAAAAAAATTATTCCGGTCGCAATTCAGACAGTTACGGAAGATATACTAAAAACTATCCTAACCTGCCAATCCTGCCAAAAAAACTACAAAATAATCCCGCAGGAACTGGATTTCTACAAAAAAAACACCGTCCCCCTCCCCATTAATTGCGTGGACTGCCGCCATAAAGCCCGCCTGGCCCTGCGCAACCCGCGCCACCTATTCAACCGCGCCTGCGCCAAATGCGCGGCGCAAATCCAGACCACCTACGCCCCCGACCGCCCCGAAACCGTCTACTGCGAACAGTGCTACCTAAAGGAAGTCTACTAACCGACAAGCGTTGTTGACTAAACAACAAAGAAAATCTGTTCGCGCACCTGCGCCATTGTGTCTTTATCAAGGGCGGAAACAAACTTCTTTAGCCTTTTTTTATCTATCGTCCTAAGCTGAAACAAAAGCGCAACACTATCGAACGGAAGAAGAGACTCTTTTTTTGAAATAAAACAGGTAGTCAGATGACCCATCGCCTTTAGATTTTTTGTAAGCGGAGCAACCACCACTGTACTCAGATGCCTGTTTAGCATATTTTTTTGTAGAATAAGAACGGGCCTATAGCCACCCTGCTCATGCCCCATTATCGGGTTAAGATCGGCAAAATAAATATGTCCCTGTTGAATTTCAGTCATTGGAGTTTGTTTCAGATTGGATGGAAAGCCAGTCGTCTTCCGAAGGCAGGTCATCGAATTGCATTGCTGCAAGCTCCATTACTTCTTCTTCAAGTTGATGTTGCAGATAATCTTTCAAAGCATTTTCCACCAGAGCGCTCTTGCTTTTGCCCGTTTTCTTACTGATTTTTTCAAGCAAAATATTCACAGTGGGAATAATTGTAATTGAAATTCTGGTTTTGATATTTTTTGCCATAGTATTACAATAAAGTATTACTAAATAATCATACTATGGATTACTCAACATATCAAGCACGTTTACAATCTACATTGTAATTATTAAGCGATAATAAATTTTTTCTAAATTCTACTCATTCATCCTTTTAGCAATACTATCCCCCGCAAGTTTCCCGCAGGCCCAAGAAGCCTGCAGATTAAAGCCGCCGGTAAAGCCGTCTATGTCCAGAATCTCGCCGGCAAAAAATAGTCCCGGGCACAGTTTTGATTCCATTGAATGAGAGTGAACTTCGCTTAGATCAACGCCGCCCGCGGTAACAAACTCACTGCCTGCACCTCTGCCAACAATCTGAATCTTGAAATGCTGCAGCATATCAACAATCTTTTTCCGCTGCTCTTTGCTGATTCCCGCCGCCTGTAAGTCCGGATTAAACTTCAAAATCCCAACAAAAACATCACAAAAAGATTTCGGTAACAATAAGTCCAACAAATTCACCAGACGTTTTTTGCCATGTCCTGCCCCCAGCTTTTGAAAACGTTTTTCCAAATCTTCCGCGGTCTCATCCGGGAAAAAATTAATCGTCAGAACCATGGGCTTTTCTTTTCCAAACGATTCATAAGCCGCCATTGCCGAAACAGCAAAAACCGCCGGCCCCGAAACCCCGCCATGCGTAATAACCATCGCCCCCGTGCGCTCAAAAAAACGCTTCCCGTCAAACGAAGCAAGCGTCAGGCCGGCTTTTGCAAAAGAAACCCCGGCAACGGAGGCAAGCCATTTATCAAATACAATAAGAGAACTCAAAGAAGGCGCAAGTTTGGTAATGGTGTGCCCAAGACTTTTCGCAAAAGCATAACCGTCTCCGGTAGACCCGGTGTGCCTGTATGCGTTTCCGCCTGTGGTAATAACAACAAAATCAGCCTCATATTTTTTCACGTCGCCGTCAGAGACACCACAATCCGCCGCCTTTGCTTCAATCAAAAAAACGCCATTCTCTTTTCGCACGGATTTAACATCCGCCCCAAACAAAATCCGTATGCCCTTCGCGCGCAAATCCTTTTCCAGGGCGCAGACCACATCTTTGCCATTATTCGAAACCGGAAAAGCCCTCAAATCTTCCTCTATCTTCATGCGCACACCGTGATCCTCGAACCACTCAATAACCTTATCCGGCGGAAACCTGAACATCGCCGACATCAAAAACTTTGCGCCGCGCGGATAATTCTCCAGCAACCTATCAACATCAAAAATCCCCGACGTAACATTGCAGCGCCCCCCACCCGAAATAATCACTTTCGCCCCAAGATAAGCATTTTTCTCAAAAAGCGTCACCTCGCAGCCGGGCTCACCGACCGCCGCGGCGCTTGCAGCCATCATTCCCGCAGCGCCTCCTCCAATAATCGCAACCCTTTTCATAAAAGAAAATTAAACCAGTGATTTTTCGTATTCAGATTCCGTCACAATATTTTTCTTTTCCGGATGCTCAAAAAAAACAGAGACCTTTTCATCACCCACCAAAATCTCTTTGGGAGTAAAACTTGTATCCATTATTTCCATGCGCTGTTTGTATCTAAGAACCGGACTGACCCTTGGTAACGCAATAAAGTGCTTTTTATAATAATCCAGTTCCTGGCTTAAATACTTAAACTTCTTCCCTGAAATAATGCAGCTTTGTACCGATCCGGACTGTTCGCCATTCGTAGCCCCAGCACCGACCTCACACTCCCTTCCAAAATAATCCGACTCCTTATCATCAAAAAGATCAAAAGCAATCGTGTCTTCATACGGAAACGGACTTAAAGACATTGGGAAAAACTTTCCATATTCACCTCTTTTACGCATTAAATCACGCAAAACAGCGGTCCGTTCAATATATTCCTCCTTGGAATATGGCTTGTTAAAAATATGATACTGCTTATTTTTCAGCCCGATGCACCCAAAACAATTACTACTGTTCAGACATAAATAACAATATTCCATGAATGAACTATGCCACACAAAAGCGCAATTCTTCACTTCATAAGAAGCAATGCCCGTTGCCACGCACTGAAAACAATTTTCCACTCTATCGTTGCACATAAAAGAACCAACCATGTCTTTCGCCATGGCGCACTGAAAATTATTATATGCATCTTTCATGTCAAAACTTTCGAAACACCGCAGAGTACTGGCCGAATTACGCAGATAATTGCCGCTGGCGTTTTCACAATTATCCATTATTGCGTACGACATGGGAGCGCGAGCCACAATCTTTTCCCGGAACTCTTTCTTCATCTCTAAAACTTTTGAATAATCGCGAAAATCAATGTCCAGCATAAATTTCCCATACTGCTCCTTGGTCAGTTGCTCATTATTTACGCAATATTGCTTATTCCGCAGGTTTGAGCACATAAAAGAGTTCTGAACATTCCGGCAATTATACGAAAAAGCCGAATCCGAAACCTGCCTGCAATTAAAGGAAAAACGGACATTATAGCAATTGAATAAATAGACGCTGTCATAAATCAGCTCGGAGTCCATAATCCAGTAAACGTCAACGCAATCACGGGAATTATATATCCTGGTCGAGTAATAAACGTCCCGACAATTAAGCGCGTCAAAAACAAGATAGCAGTTCTTCAAGCCTTCGCAGTCATGGCAATATTCCGCATTTTCCTGAAGATTGGAAAGCAGGGACACCACCGGCGCCCTCTTTTGAAGTTCCTTGAATTGCTCGAAAAACGGCTTGTTAAAATCAATTTCAAGGAAAGGTGAGGACCAGTCGTCGCTGTACCATTCATCATGACTAAAAACTGGACAAAGAGCATTTTCGCTATAAACGGAAACGATTTTCTTTCCACTCTTGCTTGAAGTCCGTTCGTAAAGACGTTTGTTGGGATACCATGCCATAACCTGTCTCATACTTTCATTGGGGTCGATTTTGGCAAGATCAACGCCAAATTTATCAGATAAATAAGCGAGTAAATTTTGCATACACCAAGTATACCCAATAATGGGCACACCCGTAGTAGAGCGGGCACCCAAAACACTGGACAAATAAAGAAAAAAGTGTTATAAATACACCCAATATTGCCATATAAAGATTGGATGCCAAAAAATACACCGAAACAAGAACAATCCGGAATCTTAAAAGACGCCAAAATGCCGCTGCAGCTATGCCGTGGAACCGTCCATAAAATCAACGGCAAAAAAGTCGAAAACTGCTGGGGAAAGCCAATACCGGAAGGCAACTCCGGCGCGCTGTATATTGGAAAAACGATTATCGAACCAATTTCCACCAGAATAAGAGCGGTTCTAACGGGCAAAGAACCAGGCCCGCAAAACATTTATTCGGAGGAATTCATTCAAAGCGCGCTGGAAAACCTGGGGCCGCATTTAAGAATTGGAAATAAAATTTGCATTGTGCAGGCGCGTTGTCTTAGCGAAATTTTCAACGGCCCCACGGACACGGAAAACGCCCTTACAATAGAGCGGCAACGTGATTTTATCCGGAAAATTGCGAAAAAAATCGGCATAAAAGAGGAGCAACTGGAATTTATAGATCTGGAAGATCAGGTGCGCCACTCCCAGCTTTTTTTGGCTGTAAGGATGTCAATAGATCCGGCAACGGGAAAATTTGATCCTGAAATGGCTTTTGGCGCAGACAGGGACGAGGATGAAAAAAATGAACCGTTCAGATGGCCGGAATCCGTTTCTCTGGACATCGCCAAATGCCTTTATGAAGCATACAAAGCCCATCCGGAGTTTGCGGACCTGTTCAGGGAAACAATTCCTAAAGGTCTGGCGGGCGACCGGGAAGATCAAAGCGATCAGCAAAACTACTATTCCCTTGTGGAAATCGCATGCAGAATTGCGGATCTAAAACACGGAACAAGCTTTCAATGCGGCGCCGGCAGGCAGGCGCGCTACGATAAAATCATTGAGGATCTTCGGAGAGGGGAAAAAGGACAATTCAAAAAATACCGCGAATTGAAGCCAATATTTGATCTATTAAAAGGAGCCACATTTCAAACATTGCACTTCTTCACGGATGCCGATTACAGAGGAAAAAAACTGCGCAGAACCAGGGCGCGAACCAAAATAGCCGCCATGGCCGCCATTGGTTTAACCACCCTTGGCACGGCTGCATTCCACTCATGCACGTCAGAAATGAGGCAGAGGGAAGAGCAGGAACAACTAATGGAGGAAAAAATCCGGGAGGGAACCAGGCATATAAGATTCAGATTCGAAGGTTTTTTCATGGATGAACAGGAAAATGTAAAAATGACTTTATCGATTGCAAATTCGGTTCTGGGTAGATTGAAGGAACGCTATCAGATGGGCATATTCATGAATAGCGAGCTTAAACCTCTGGTGATAGAGTTTCTTCTGGCAAGCACCGGTCTGTTGCAGCAGGCAAATCAGGACGCGGGAGTGGTAAACGAACTGGCCGATCTTTTTGTAAAAAAACATTCACTGTTTCTGGCCCAAAAAGGATTGAATACGACGCAACCTTTCGCCAATTTTACGCCGTACATGGACAAAATCAAAGAAGCTGCGGTCGGCATGGACGATTTTCAGCTCAATACAATTCTTGCCTCACCCAACCCGGGTAATTTCGACGACGTTGAATCAGTAAACGATCTACATCTAAAAAAAATCGGAAAATTCACACCATCGGTTCAGTACGGATGGACGCAAACTTTATATATATACGAAAAAAACGGGGAAACCCACATCCTGGGCCGCGACATGAGTAAAGAAGATCCAAAAACGGTGGACAGGGTTTTTACGGCTAAAGAAGGGCGCGAGCTGGCACAACAATTCCTTAGCGGATTGCGCAAATACGACACTCTGCAGATAGCCGACTTAAGGTCGACTCTTTCCAACATGTGCTATAACAAATACAACCCCGGACCAAAAGAAAAAAGTGAGCCGGCCGAATCAAATCCGTACAGCCCGTACACGTTTCATTACAAAGATTCACTCGGCGAGTTTGATTATTACCTGCGGCAATCTTACTTCATGGACAAAACAATCAATCACTCCATAGACATTATACTTGCGCGCCGCCCCGGAGAGTCGCAATATACATACGAAACAGGCATGGAAGTCGCCCGAAAATACTGTAATATCATGAAATACAGATGACCCAAAAACAGCAAATAATTCAGCTCTTGCGCAGAATCGGACTCACCGAAAGTGAAGCCGAACTCTATTTTACCGCGCATAAATACCCGAAACTGACCCTCTCCGAGCTGCAGAAGAAAACCAATTATTCAACAGCCTCGGTGTACAGAGCCTTCGACAATCTTTACAATCTGGGATTTCTAACAGCATCCCATGAAAACTGGAAGAAAAATATTGAGGCCGTGTCACTGAAAACCATAAGTGAAAAACTGGCCTGCGAGCAGCGAAAACTAAGAAAAATCGAATTAAAATTCAAACAACTGGACAGCCTTATTAACTTCTCCCTGGACGGAGACATGGAAGATCCGCTGGAAATCCACACAGACAAAAACAAAGTCGCGGACAGCTATTTTCAGATTTTAAGTGAAGATGCATCGAACATGCGGGTATTCGGTTCCGCGGAAAGGCTGATAGACATTTTCGGCTCCGATCTGGAGCGCGCCTTTGTGAATATTAGAAGAAAAAAAGGAATAAAATGCGACGTCGTTTTAACAGAAAGCGGAGATTACGCAAAAGAACTTATGGCTTCCGAAGGCCGCGAACTGCGAAACACGAAAATCAAAGTCAGCCCCTCGTTGCAGGATACGATGTGTTACATAAGCGGACAAAAAGCCACAATTCTGCAAAAAAACAAAAACGGTGAAGACAGGGCGGTAGTAATTAAAGACCCTGCGCTGGTTAAAATGCAGGAAAAATTATTCGATTCCCTCTGGGGAAATTCACCTTAAAGGTGAACTTTTTCTCAAATCAATGAGAAAAGCCGCAGGTTGGGAAGCGCTTTGAATAAAGGAAAAGAGACCGCGGCCGGCGCGCGCGCGGCCATTTTTGACAAATTCCAAAACCGATCTATTTTAATATCCTAAAAAACTAACCGACAAGCCTTGTTGACCGACAACGCTTGTCGCCAAATACCATGAACAAAACCTGCGAAACCTGCGGAGAAAATTTTATCCTCTCCGATCTGGAAATACGGCAATACAAAAAAAACGACGTTACGCCGCTGCCAATATGCTTTCCCTGCCAGCATAAACACAGGCTTTCATTCCGCAACGAAAGAACCCTATACACAAGAAAATGCGATGGCACGGGAGAAAGTATTATCACCATCTATGCGCCGGACAGCCCATACAAGGTATACAAAAACGAATACTGGTACAGCGACAAATGGGATCCAATGGAGTACGGAATGGATTTTGACTTCAACCGACCTTTCTTCGATCAGTTGCGCGAGCTAAATCGCAAAGTGCCAAGAGTGGCTTTAATCAACTTAAAACACGAAAACAGCGACTACTGCAACATGGCAGTCGGCAACAAAAACTGCTACCTGGTCTTTGGCGGCGACTACGACGAAGACTGTATGTACATGACATTAAGCTTTTTCTGCAGGGACTGTCTGGACGCCGACTACAGCAACAAAAACGAACTAACCTACATGGCGGACAACACCATGGACTGCTACGACTGCCAATATATATGGGATTCAAGAAACTGCACAAACTGCTATTTCAGCACCGATTTAAGCGGGTGCACCGAATGTATTTTCTGTAATAATTTACAGAATAAATCCTATTGCATAGAAAATAAACAGTACACAAAAGAAGAATATTTAAGGAAGAAAGCAGAAATTCTGGATGGCAGCTACGCGACGCAAAGGAAAAACTGGGAAAAATTCAGGCATCTCCGCGAAAGCAGAATTGTAAAATACGCCCACATTATGGCCTCCGAAAACTGCACAGGCGATTATATTAAAAACTCAAAAAACTGCACCAGCTGTTTTGACTGCAGCAACAGCGAAGACGTGTCCGAATCAGTATTTCTGGAAGGAGCAAAAGACGGCTTTAACATAAGCTTTTTAGGACATAAATCCGAACTGACCTACAACTGTATTAGCGTAATAACCTCCAGTAACATTTTCGGCAGCTACTTTATTAGCGACAGTAGCGACATTTTTTACTCCGAAATGTGCCTAAACAGCCAGGATCTTTTCGGATGCCAAGGCCTGCGCCGCAAAAAATACTGCATCCTAAACAAGCAGTACACCAAAGAAGAGTACCAAAAAATGGTACCGAAAATAATTGAGCACATGAAAAAAACAGGAGAATGGGGACGATTCCTGCCAAAAGATTTTTCGGCATTTGCCTATAACGAGGGAACCGGCATGCGTTATTTCCCGCTGACAAAAGAGCAGGCGCTGCAGCAGGGTTTCCGCTGGAGAGACGAAGATGCCAAATCTTTCACGCCACAAACCTATGTTACTCCGGACAACATTAAAGATGTACCGGACAGCATAACATCGGAAGTTTTAGCCTGCACCGATTGTAAAAAGAACTTCAAAATACTCCAGGCGGAGCTCCAGTTTTACAGGAAACTGAACATACCGGCGCCGCGCACATGCGCCGACTGCAGGCAAAAAGCAAGAAATACCTTAAGAAATCCATACGTCCTCCACCTACGCACCTGCAAAAAGTGCGCGGCGCCTATCCAGACCGCGTACGCCCCGGGCCGCCCCGAAACCGTATACTGCGAAAAATGCTACCTGAAAGAAGTCTACTAAAAAAACCATGCAAAAAACCTGCCGCCAGTGCGCAAAACAATTCAAAATCACTCGGGAAGATCTGGAACATCTGGACAAAGTCAGCCCAATAATCGGCGGCCAAAAGCAGCAAATCCTACCGCCTACCCTCTGCCAGGACTGCCGTAGGCAAAGGCGTCTGGCCTTCAGAAACGAACAATACATCTACCTCCGCAAGTGCGACCTTTGCAAAACGGATATCATTACTATCTATTCACCGGACAAACCGCTGCCCGTATACTGCAGCAAATGCTGGTGGGGCGACGACTGGGACCCACTTGAATGCGGCCGGAACTTTGATTTTTCCAGACCTTTTTTCGATCAATTCAAAGAACTGTCAGCAAAAGTCCCCGTGCCGCCCAACATGGTTTTTTCGTCCGAAAACTGCGAATACTGCGGCTTCTGCGTCAACTCCAGAAACAGCTATTTATCCAGCCGCGTCGGTGACAGTGAAGACATCTATTACTCATACCTGGCCGTCGGATCGCAAAACTGCACAGACTGCTACAATATCATAAACTGCCAGCTCTGCTACGAATGCATCGATTGCTGGAACTGCTACGCTACCGTTTTCAGTCGTCTTTGCAAAACCACCAGTGACTCCGCTTTTTGTTACGATTGCATAGGATGCAAAAACTGTTTCGGATGCTTTGGCCTGCGAAACGCCGAGTACTATTTCTTCAATCAAAAATGCAGCAAAGAGGAATATGAAAAGAAGGTGCGCGCCCTGCAGCTTGAAAAGCCGGAAAACCTTGAGCGCGCAAAAGAAATGTTCGAAAAATTCATACTGGAAAAACCACATCGTGCCACCATAATAAACAACTGCCAAAACGTTTCCGGCGATTTTATTGTCGATTCAAAGGATGCTCACGACTGCTACGACATCGAAAAAATCGAATCCGCAAAAAACGTCTGGTCCAGCGAATATTCAAAAGACATTTACGATTGCGATTTCATATACGGCGGCGAAAAATGCTACGAAAACATGTCCAACGCCAATAGTAACGGCATTTTATTTTCCGCGGTCGCCATTACCGGCGTAAACGACTGTCTTTACTCCGCATTGGTTTGCAACGGCACCCAAAACTGCTTTGGCTGCGCATCGCTCAAAAAACAAAAACACTGCATCCTCAACAAACAATACTCAAAGGAAGAGTATGAAAATCTTGTCCCCAAAATTATTGAGCACATGAAAAAAACAGGCGAATGGGGTGAATTTTTCCCGGCTACGCTTTCCAATTTCGCCTATAACGAAACCGTAGCCCAAAGCTATTTCCCGCTAACAAAAGAGCAGGCACTCACAAACGGCTTTATGTGGAAAGATAGGGAAACGCAGCAAAAACACGCCGCCGCGGAAAACCTAATAACCTGCAAAACCTGTAATAAACAGTTCAAACTCGTAGCCGCGGAAATAGAATTCTACAAAAAAATGCACCTGCCGCCCCCCGCAAAATGCCACGACTGCCGCCACGCCGCGCGAGGTGCTCTACGAAGACCCCGCCGCCTATACCCTCGCACCTGCGACAAATGCCAGGATCCCATACAAACCACATTTGCCCCAACCCGTCCCGAAACCGTATACTGCGAATCGTGCTACCTAAAAGAAGTTTATTAACCGACAACGCTTGTCTAACCGCTAACCACCGCAAACAATGCAAAAATCCTGCCAAAAATGTAAAACACCGTTTGAAGTCTCCACATTCGAAAAAGACTTTCTACTTAAAATAAGCCCAAAAATCGGAGAAAAACAGTACATGATCCCGGAGCCGCAAATCTGCCCGGACTGCCGCCTTGCCGAAAGGACCGTCCAAAGAAACGAGCAAAATTTCTATCACAACAAGTCCGCAATATCAGGAAAACCACTGCTAGCCCTATACGCACCAAATACGCCCTGGGGCAAAGAGTACAAAGTCTATACCAAGGAAGAATGGAATAGCGACAACTGGGACGGCCTTGATTACGGCAAGAATTTCGATTTCAACAGGCCATTTTTTGAGCAGTATAAGGAACTGAACGACCAAATCCCAAAAGTGAACATGGTAACTGTAAGCAACGAAAATTCCCCATACACCACAGGCACCGCATATTGCAAAAATTGCCACCTAATAAACTGCTCGGAAAATTGCGAAGACTGCTATTACGGAAAACTTATTCAGGACTCAAGAGATGTAATAGATTCGGACTTCGTCTACGACTCGGAGCTTTTATACCAATGCTTCAACGTGACAAAATGCTACGACTGCAAATACTTATCATACAGCCAAAACTGCTCCGGCTGTTCTTTCTCGGACAATTTACGAGGATGCAAAAACTGCTTTCTATGCACAAACCTTGTAAACAAAGAATACCATTTCATGAATAAGCCGCTAAAAAAGGAAGAGTACGAAGCAAAAGTAAAAGAATTCATGAGCTCAACCGCCAATATCCAAAAGGCAAAAGAGCAATTGAAAAAACTTAGAGAACAGCGCACATACAAATACGCAAACGTCGTAAATTGCGAAAACTCAACCGGTGATTTCCTTACAAACTGTAAAAACTGCACCGACTGTTACGACGTAAACGACAGCGAAGATTGCAAATACGTCACCGTAGGAGTAAACGTAAAAGATCTGGTGGACTGCTCAAATATGTATTTAAAGCCGGAATTAAACTATCAAGTCCTTGGTACAATAGAAACATACAATGTTATTTTCGGAGTGTTCGTCTTTCACAGTCAGAATGTAATGTATAGTCAGTTTTGCTTTAACTCGCAAAATCTTTTTGGATGCAGCGGGCTAAGGCAAAAGAAATATTGCATTTTAAACAAGCGGTATTCGCAGGAGGAGTACAATCAACTGGTGCCAAAAATAATTGAGCACATGCAGAAAACGGGTGAATGGGGAAGATTTTTCCCAATAGAAAGTTCACCCTTCGGATACAACGAAACCGTTGCAAATCAATATTTGCCACTCACAAAAGAAGAAGCATTAAAGCGGGGATACAAATGGAAAGAGCCCGACATGAAAGAATATAAAGCCCAAAACTGCAATGTCCCGGAAGAAATCGGCCAGGTGAAAGATGACATAATACAGGAAACTCTGGCCTGCAATAACTGCTCAAAGAACTACAAAATCATTCCACAGGAACTGAAAAGATTAAGAACAATAGGCTTACCCATACCAACAAAGTGCCCCGACTGCAGACAAATGGAGAGAATGTCCATGCGCAATCCACGCCGCCTATATGCTCGTACCTGCGACCAATGCGCCGCCCCTATCCAAACCTCATTTGCCCCCTCCCGCCCAGAAACCGTATACTGCGAAAAGTGCTATTTGAAAGAAGTTTATTAATCGTGCGTAAGCTATGTCGCATCCAAAACAAATCTGCAAGCAATGCAAAACGCAGTTTGAGGTTATTCCAAAAGACCTGGAGTTTTACAAGAAAATGAATGTGCCGGCCCCGGCGCATTGTCCAGATTGCAGAGTGCAAATGCGCTTGGCATGGCGTAACGAAAGAAGGCTTTTTACGCGAAAATGCGACCTGTCCGGCAAACAAACAATCTCTTTCTATCCACAAAATTCTCAATATAAAGTATATGCCCAGGACGTCTGGTGGTCAGACAAATGGGACGGCAAAGACTACGGCCGCGATTTCGATTTCAACAGACCATTTTTCGACCAGTTCGCAGAGCTTCTTGCAGACGTCCCCCACATGGCAATGGTAATTTCACACGGAGAAAACAGCGATTATTGCCCTTACGCCGTTTATTACAAAAACAGCTACATGTGCGTTTCAGGAGTAAAAGGAGAAGATATATATTATTCATTCTGGACCAACGACAGCCGCAGCTGCACCGATTGTTATGCCTGCTTTGAATCCGAACTTTGCTACGAATGCGTTCAATGCATCAACTTATACAACTCATTTTTCTGTAAAGACTGCGACAATTCAAACGACCTGGCTTTTTGCGTAAATTGCGACGGATGCAAGAACTGCATAGGCTGCTACGGGCTTAGGCATAAGGAATATTACGTGTTCAATAAAAAGGTTACGCCGCAGGAGTATGAAAAAATCAACAAAGAAATACGCGAAAGTCCGGAGGCGCTTCTGGAAATGAAGGCCAAATTTCAGCAACATCTATTAAACTACCCCCAGCGCGCACTCCAGATGGTCAATACAGAAAACTGCACAGGGGACTACCTGCTAAATTGCAGAAACAGCCATGACTGCTACCTTTCCGAAGGCCTGGAAGACTGCGCCTACATGTGGAATATTCCGGACGGATGCAAAGATTGTATGGATTTAAACTTCTCTCCAAAAAGTGAACTTACCTATAACAGCATAAGCACGGTCAATGGATCTAATTGCCTTGTCGCCCCTTTCTGCTGGGATACAAAGGATTCATTTTACTCCTTTCAGTGTTTCTACTCAGGGAATCTGCTTGGTTGTGTTGGATTAAAAAAAGAAAAATATTGCATCTTAAACAAGCAATATTCAAAGGAGGAATACAACAGGCTGGTGCCAAGAATCATTGAACATATGAAGAAAACAAATGAATGGGGCGAATTTTTCCCGATGGAAATAAGCCCATTTGGTTACAATGAAACAATCGCGCAGGACTATTTCCCACTTTTAAAACATGAAGTTAAGAAGCGCGGATGGCGCTGGTCGGATGAACAGCCATCGGTACCGAAAGTGGAAAAAACAATAATAGCGGCTCAAATACCGGCAAACATAAAAGATGTCCCGGACGACATTGTAAATTGGGCCATATTGTGTGAAGAAAGCGGAAAACCGTTCAGAATAATTCCGCAGGAACTGACATTTTATAGAAAAATGGGATTACCCATTCCGCGCCGCCACCCGAACCTGCGCCACGCGCAAAGGCAGGCGTCGCTAAACCCACGCCATCTGTTCAACCGAAATTGCGACAAATGCGGCGCGCCCATGCAAACGACCTTCGCCCCCTCCCGCCCAGAAACCGTATACTGCGAAAAGTGTTACCTGAAAGAAGTATATTAAAAAAACGCCCCGGAAAGCCTTCCGAAGAGTTTTAACAGGGCGCAGATTACGGATTGTAATCCTTACCTCCACCACCGAAGATGTAATAAATACACCTCAGGACATAATTATACGGGTTGACCGGTGGTGGAGGCAAGGGGAGTTGAATCCCTGGTAACAGGATGATAAGCCCGTCTTCGCGCCCGCTGCCCCCACCCCGTATCAGCAATAGCAAATATACAAAAGAAAGATTATGCTTTATTAAGCTGTTGATAAAATTTTTCTCACATGGAAAAAACCTGTAATCAATGCACCGCAAAGTTCAAGGTCGACGAAAACGATCTCGCCTTCTACGATAATATCTCGCCCACCTTCGGCAACAAAAAAATCCAAATCCCTCCGCCAACCCTCTGCCCCAAATGCCGCCTGCAGCGCCGCCATGCTCGCCGCAACGAATACAATTTATACCCGCGTAGCTGTGACCTTTGCAGCAAATCCATAGTTACAATCTACCACCCGGCGGCGCCCTTCACCGTCTATTGCAATAATTGCTGGTGGAGCGACAAATGGGAGGGCGCGGACTACGGCATCGACTACGACGAATCCATACCTTTCTTCGACCAATTCCAAAACCTTCAAAAAAAAGTCCCGCGCATGGCAATCTGGAACCACGCCTGCGAAAACAGTGACTACACAAATCACTCATCCAATCTAAAAAACTGCTACCTAGCAACCTGCGCGATCTACAGCGAAAACATCTACCACTCGCGCTGGGTAATAAGATGCAAAGACCTCTGCGACTGCTACCAAATGATTAGCTCGGAACTTTGTTACGAAACGTCATACACTCATGGATACAAAATCATTAACGGCTATTTTGCGGACAGCCGCGACTGCACCTTTGTTTACGACTGCAAAAGCTGCTCAAATTGCTTTATGTGCTGGAATCTTCGTCACAAAGAGTACTGTATAGAAAACAAACAATATTCAAAGGAAGAGTACGAAAAAATTATGGCCGGAATAAATATTGGTTCATACAGCCAATATCAAAAATACAAAAAGCAATATCTGGAAATTGTCAGAACCAACGTTATCAAGCAAGGTGCAAGACTAACCATGTGCGAAAACAGCAGCGGCGAACTCCTATACAAATGTAAAAATGTCCAAGATTCATACGGCTGCGTAGAATCCCGCGATTGCCGTCATTCCCACGAAAGCGAAGACCTAAAAGACTGCTACGACACCTGCGAAACTGCGTCCAATTGCGAGCTGCAATATGAAACCAGCGGATGCGATCACTCCAATAATGTCATATGCTCAAGTCGTTCCTCCAATGTAAGCGGCGCTTTCTACACCGAAGGATGCAGCAATGGCGGAAACCTCTTTGGCTGTATTGGACTTAACCGGAAAAACCACTGCATCCTGAACAAACAATACACAAAAGAAGGGTACCAAAAACTGGCGGCAAAAATCGCCCAAAACATGCAAAAAAACAATGAATGGGGCGAATTTTTCCCAATTTCAACCTCCCCCTTTGCCTACAACGAAACCACTGCCCATGAAGACTTCCAAATAACAAAAAAACAGGCAAAACAAAACGGCTGGCAATGGCTGGAAGTCGACCACAAACAATACCTCCTTCAAACCTGCACCCTCCCCGACGACATCAAAGATACGCCGGATTCCATCACCAAAGAAATCCTCGCTTGCCCATGCGGCAAAAACTACAAAATCGTCCTACCCGAACTGGAATTTTACAGAAAAATGAACCTGCCAATCCCCCGAAAATGCCCGCAGTGCAGACGAAAAGACCGCAAAAAATTGCGTCCGTCCCTTTTCACGCAAACCACAATAAAATGCCAAAAATGCGCCCGGCCAACCATAACCGGCCTAAATCCCGACTACCCGGGCATAACCTACTGCGAAAAATGCTATCTTAAAGCGGTGTATTAACCAACAAGCGTTGTTGTCGACCTACGCACACCACAATTTACGAAAGCTGACAAGTGTGGTAAAATAATAACATGGAATTCTTGCATGTCATTGTTCCGCAGGGAACGCCGGATAATCCGAAAAAAGAGAACCTGTTTCTCCACTTTTTGAATAACCTCCATAACACCGCCAAGGGTAAAATTTTTTCCCTGGAAATGTTCGGCTACAAGCAGTACACATACTTTTTTGTAGGATGCAACGCCGAAGACGTAAAACTGATTGAAGGGCTTATATACAGCATTTACCCCGAATGCGAAATTAAACCGCAAAAAGATTACACCACCTATTTAAACGCGCAGACCCACGTAATAAAAGGCACATCGCTTCACATGGAAAGAAGCGACATCTACCCGATCCAGACTTTCGAAACATTCGACGTGGACTCACTTTCCGGCATATTCTCGGTGATTTCAAAAATGAACCCCAATGACAGGGCCTGGATTCAGATCCTTACCTCACCCCGTACCGACAACTGGATCTACCATTTCAAGCGAACATGGAGAATGAAAATCAATAAAATAAAAAGGATTTTTCGTTTGAAGGATTACGTGCGTCTCAAAGGCAAAAAAACATTTCACAAGGAAGAAGACACCTCTTTCGTGACCAAGACGGAAAGCAACCCTTTTGAAATCCAGATAAAAATCGGGGCCGTTTCCGGTAATGCCGCCGAAGCCGAAAGGAACGTTCAGGCGCTTGCCAAAGCCTTTTATCAGTTCAATAAAACTGATGCGAACGGGTTTGTCATGGAAAGAATCAGAGGAGGTGAAAACTTTCTGAACGAATATCGGAGACGAAAAATAAACAGGCCCGCCATAGTCGGCGCCAACGAACTGGCCACCTTGTATCATTATCCAAATCCGGACCATGTACCCCATGTAGTGCATGTACTGGCCAAAAGGCACGAGCCGCCAAAGAACCTGCCAACCCAGGGCGAAGGAATTTCCATGTTTGGGATTACAAACTACCACAACACTTTTCAGCAGTTTGGGATCCAGAGAGAAGATCGCAGGCGACACCTTTACGTTGTTGGAAAGAGCGGTACCGGTAAGTCGAAACTGCTTGAGTTGCTCATACAAAATGACATCAACGAAGGGCACGGGATAGCGGTCCTTGACCCTCACGGTGACCTTGTGGACAACATTATCCGCATGATCCCGGAGCATCGAATTAAAGACGTAATCCTGTTCGACCCCGGCGATACCGAATTCCCGATCGCATTCAATCCGCTCGAAAAAGTGGACGAAAAATTCAAGATGCAAATAACAATCGGATTCATAGATATCTTTAAAAAACTTTTTGGCGACAACTGGTCAGACAGGCTGGAACACGTACTTAGGTACACCACTTTGGCGCTTCTGGACTCGCCAAACACATCGGTGCTTTCCATCCTGAAAATGCTTACCGACAAGAATTATCGCCAAACAATTGTAGCCCGCATTCAGGATTCGGTGGTTAAAAACTTCTGGGTAAACGAATTTGCCGGATGGAGCGAAAAATTCGATGCGGAAGCAATTACGCCGCTGTTAAACAAAGTCGGCCAACTGGTTTCCACCAACATGATCCGCAATATGATAGGACAGCCGAAGAACAGTTTTGATATTCGCGATGTCATGGATAACCAGAAAATCCTGCTCATGAAAGTTTCAAAAGGACTTCTCGGAGAGGAAAACTCGCAGCTTATAGGATCGATGATTATTACCAAGATTTACCAGGCCGCCATGGCCAGGGCGGATATTAAGGAAGAACAGCGAAAAGATTTCTATTTCTACGTAGACGAATTCCAAAACTTCGCGACCGACACATTTTCGGAAATCCTTTCAGAAGCCAGAAAATACCATCTTTGCATGACCATTGCGCATCAGTATGTTGGACAGCTTGGCGACGTAATCAAGAAAACGGTTTTCGGTAATGTGGGTTCGATAATTAATTTCAGGGTGGGAGCGGAAGATGCGGTTGTGCTGGCCGAGGAATACACGCCGGTATTTAGCGTGCGGGACATTATCAACCTTGGCGTTCGTGAATTTTATTTAAAGATGAGTATTGGTGGAGAGCTTAGTGAAGCCTTTTCCGGCCGTACAATGGACATGACTTTACCCGACTACGATCACAGCGCGGAGATTTTCGAACAGTCGCGGGAAAAATACTGCACGCCAAAAGACAAGGTGGAAGAAATGCTGAAAAAATGGGACGAAGGAAGCGCAGAGCCGCCGCCGAAAGATATTAATCAGGTAATAAAACAGGCCGAGGAATTCGAAACTCCGCTAATATAGCGACAAGCGTTGTCGGCTCAATACACATCTTTCAGATAGCACTTTTCGCAAAGAATTCTGAATTTTACCGCGTCATAAGTGGTTGAAATATTTACCCCGCACTTACTGCATTTTTCATCATGTAGTTCATTCACGGCCAGAACGCCTGAACGTTCTTCCAGCCTTTTCATGGGAGATACATGCGGAATCGGGAAGTTATTTTTCCTGTAAAAGTCCAGCTCCTGTTTAATAATTTTAAACTTTCTTCCGGTTTTTTCACACTTAAGTTCCGTTTCCAGAATATCATCTTTAACATCTTTAATATTATCGGGAACCTTATATGAAGGCACGAAATCCGGCGCTTCTTTTTCTTCCGCCCACCTGTAACCTTTCTTCACGGCATCTTCTTTTGTCAGCGGAAAAAATAAATTATCCTCACTTTCATTGTAATAATTCGGGGACATCGACTTGGGGAAAAACTGACCATATTCACCATTTTCCATCATCTGCTTTTTAATCCGCCGAACCATGTCGAAATAATCTTCTTTTGAATACTGTTTATTTAAAATGCAATATTGCTTTCGCTTCAATCCAACGCACCCAAAGCAATTGCCCGATCCATGCGTAACAAACATGCAGTATTCAAGGTCATGCACATCCGGCCAGGCTTCATTGCAGAACTTAATATTATAGGCGTTATCCCCGACGGTGATTGAGTTATAAACAAGCTCGGAATTATTCCCGAACATCGCCTGGACAAAGCTGGATTTCGCGTCGGTAAGCCAGATGCAGTTCTCCATGTCTTCCGTATTTTGCATCAAATAAGAATCACGCGTGTTCTTAACATTAAACATATTATTACCGGTCGAATTCTCAATGTTCTTACCGAAAATATTTTTGATCGGAAAATCTTTACTGAAATTCCTGAATTTCTTCAGCTCGCTCTGCACAACCTTATAACTCCCAAGGTCAATTCCGGCTATCTTTTTTTTGTAATCCTCTTTTGATAACTGCTTGTTGTAAAAACAGTACTCCTTGTTCCTCAAATTCACGCATCCAAAGCAGTTTGAACAGGCCTGACAATTGTAAAGAAAATAAGAATCGCTGCATCCAAAACACTGCTCTGAAAAATGCAGATTATAACCCTGGTTAACATTAACACACTCATAACAAAACTCGGAATTGGTCACAAGTGTGCTATCAACAACATTATTACAGCTATTCAAATAGCTGGAAAACATACAATCTTCATTAAAAGACGCGCTAAAAAGAAGATAACAATTCTTCGCCTTTGTAATCCCGTTCGTATAATCACTATTCTCCATAAGACTCTTATTCAGGGCCAGATTCGGCCACGGAACGTTCTTTGCAAGAACCGCAAACTGCTTGAAAAAAGACTTGGTAAAATCATACTCCATGGCATAGTCCGCGCCGTCCCACTCATCCGACTCCCAAATCCCAATATCATAGACTTTTTGTCCCGATTCGGGAGGTACGCAACTTAAAATCGGCTTCCGTGAAAAATCACATTTTGTATGATACAAATACAGGCGATTCCTGAAATAAAGCATGTGACGAAGCCGTTCATGCGGATGGATTACCGGTAAAGGAATGCCATTTTCGCGACAATACTCCTGCTCCGCAACGGAAATAACAAAGCTCTTTCCTGTTTCAATGCACGTTTTCTGTATTGGATTCATGGGCGGCGTATGTATAATCAAAACGCAATTACTATACATCAATGCTAAAAACGCGCCAACAGCTTGAAGAAGAAGAAAACGCCCGACTGGCACCTTATGCCATGAAGAATTCGCAAAGTCTGGGGCGGCTATACAAGGAAAAAGAAGATAACGGACGCATGCCTTTCCAGCGCGACCGCGACCGTATAATTCACTGCCGCGCTTTTAGAAGGCTGCAAGCCAAAACTCAGGTATTCGTATCGTATTTTGGCGATCACTACCGAGACCGGCTGACACACTCCATTGAAGTTGCCCAAATAGCACGTGACATTTCGCGCAGACTCAGCCTCAACGAAGACTTGAGCGAATGCATAGCACTTGCGCATGATCTTGGCCATCCGCCTTTCGGCCACGGAGGCGAAGACGCGCTGAATGAATCCATGCAAAAATACGGGCTCCACTTTGAACACAACGAACAAAGCCGCCGGATAATTGAAAAACTCGAAAAACTTTACCCCGGATTCGACGGTCTGAACCCTACCGTGGAGGTGCTGGATGGCCTTTTAAAGCACAATCCGCATAAATACGAGACTCACATCAAGTTTGTCATGTCACCCCACCTGGAATCGCAGGTGGCGGATTTATCCGACGAAATCGCTTATACAAACCACGATCTGGACGACGGACTGCGCAGCGGAATAATAACCATGAAACAACTGAAGGACTTTAAACTATGGAACGATGCCGAAAAACAGGTGTATGAAATCCACGGTAAACAGGCTTTTTCATTCGGACCGGACGGCGAACGCCGCCTTCAAAGCCGCACAATAAGCCGGATGATCGGCCGCATGATCGAAGATCTGCAATATCAAACCGAATCAAACCTGAATGCATTTGGAATCGATTCAATAGAAAAAGTCCGTATCCAGGGCCGAAAAATAGTCTCTTTCAGTGATGCGATCTCACCGCATCTGGCCGAGCTTCGTGATTTTCTTCATGAAAACTTTTACTATCATCCAACAGTTCACGCTCAAATCGAAAAAGGCAGGAACATCATAAAAGAACTGTTTATTTTCTACGGTAAAAATCCGCAAAAACTCCCCGATCCATATTTGGAAGCAATCAAAAGTGGCGAGCGGCCGGAAATTGTGATAAAGGATTATATTGCGGGCATGACAGACCACTATGCCGAAGAAAAATTTAATGAAAATCTATGATTTGTCCAAAATGTAAGCAAAAAGACACACGCGTACTGGACTCCCGCGAAACCAACGAATCCCGCGAAATACGCCGCCGCAGAAAATGCGAAGCCTGCAATTTTCGCTTTACCACCTTTGAAAGAGCCGAAACAACCAACTTCCTGGTAATAAAAAAGGACGAATCACGTCAGGCCTATGACCGCCAGAAGCTGGAAAGCGGCATATGGAAAGCCTGCGAGAAACGTCCGGTAACCGAGGAACAGATTAGCAAAATGCTCAATGAACTGGAGGAAGAGTGGTCGCGCAGAGGGAAAGAGGTTCCCGCGAAATTAATTGGAGAGGGTGTTATGGAAAAATTGCGCCAACTGGACGATGTCGCCTATATTCGCTTTGCCTCTGTGTACCGCCATTTCAAGGACATCGAAACTTTCCGCAAGGAACTGCAGAAACTCATATAATTGTCCCCACCCTTTAATTATTGACGTATCCTAGCGGTATGTTATAATTTAATGATGCCAAAATGAAGGCAATAAAAAGAAAAACAAAACAAAATGCGCAAAACACTTGGAACTCTGGCAATAATAACGGCACTTTCCTCACTTCTGGTTTTACAGGGGGTTTTCGCGCAGGATGCACCGGTGGTTCATGGTGTGAAAAGGCAGATTGCCGATGCGGGCGAAAATGCGAAAAAAACAACTCAGGAACAGGTAAATTGCGCTTTTGAAGAGCCGGAAAACCAGGTCTACGACGCGCAGTTTATCGCAACGCGCAAAAAAGGCGTCGTGGCCAAAGGTGAACTCTTCGAAACACGCATATATATTAGAAATACGGGAAATGTCCCATGGTTTTCGGCGCAAAGCGGCTGTAAAAACATGGTTGTCAACCTTGGAACGGATAACGACCGTGACCGCATAAGCCCGTTTTTCACGAACAATTTGCTTTGGGAAAGCGGATGGGCAAAGGAAAATCGCATTTACATGAAAAGTCTGCGTGTAGATCCGGGGAAATTGGCTGAATTTGCCTTCTGGAGCAGAGCGCCACAGGAAGACGGATTTTTCAGGGAAATATACACACCGGTCGTGGAAGGTAAAAAATGGCTTGAAAACGGGACTATTACATCAGATATCAGAGTCGGGAATGGATCAATTCCGCTAAAAAATAAAGACATCCTGAAATACATTCAGACAAGCACCAATTTATCCAAAATCAATCTGGATGGCGACCGTTGGATCAAGGTGGATATTTCGGAGCAGCGTATGAGTCTGATGGTGGGGGATTATCTGCTGAGAAATTTTCCGGTAAGCACCGGCAAACGTAGCACTCCCACACCATATGGAGAAACAATAATATTTCAAAAACAGGAAGTGCGCGTCGGCGGTGGTTACCCGCACTATATAATGCCAAAATGGCTGCAATTCAGAAGGGGATACGGTATTCATGCCCTGCCAAGTCTCGCCAACGATGGTGGAGTTTTCTGGACGGAAGCGCTAAATCACATAGGCACACCGCGAAGTCATGGTTGTATACGTCTTCTACCCGCGGACGCCGAATTCACCTACAATTTCGCAGGGATAGGAACAGCCGTGAAAGTTGTACCCTAAAGGTCATCCATACCGGAAATCCCGGTACTACCCCCGCATTCCAGATTTGAACCGCTGCGCCCACCTGATAAATCCATTCCAACGGGACTATTTATTGTAGCCAAAAGAGCATCGATTTTACGACCATCCAGTAACAAACTCACAAGGGAAGCAACGGTCCTGTCGTTAATAAATCTTGGAAAATTCCGGCCAAACCGTTTTAGCAAAATTCCAAGAACATTCTTGAAGTTTTTTTGTTGATCTTTCAAAGCCAATAAAGCATCCCGGACTTCATTCATGGAAAGTTTATCCTCTTCCTCGGAAATGGGTCCCATATCCGACAAATATTCCGCATAATGATCACAAAAAATAATAGTATCGGCTACTAGCCGGCTCACCTTAATTCTTCCGGGCTTTCTCTTTCCGGCTTCTTTTTTTGGAGTCGATAAAGACTTACCGGTAGCCGCCTCATAATCAGCAGCAAAAGAAATCATTTCCCGAAGTGCCTGAATATCGGAATCACCCGTACTGCACATGGGAACATTTTTCTGTCCGCCTATATCCTCTACCAGAGTCACATAAAACGGTTCATTACTATTTAGTATATTTTTAGACATGATTATGTATAATTAGCGGGCCGGAAATAGGTCATACCATAACAAAGAACAGTCAAGTTGTCAATCCTTCAACAACTCAACGATAAACAGCGCGAAGCAGTCCTTTGCATAAACGGCCCGCTTTTGGTAGTTGCGGGTGCTGGATCCGGCAAAACAAAGGCGCTCACCCACAGGATTGCCTATTTAATGAGCGAGAAAAAAGTATGCCCATGGAATATTCTGGCGGTTACTTTCACCAACAAAGCCGCCAACGAAATGAAAGAGCGCATAATCAGCCTTGTTGGAAGCAGCGAAGAAAGAGATCTGCCGAACATTGGAACATTCCATGCAACCTGCGTGCGCATTCTGCGCAAAAATATCCATCTTCTAAATTACGAAAATTCCTTCACTATTTACGATACGGCGGATCAGCAAATTCTCATGAAGCATGTCATGAAAGACCTTAACCTTAGCGATAAACAGATCAACCCCAAAGCGATTTTAACCCACATTTCAAACGCCAAAAACCAGCTAATAGGGCCTATGGAGTACAGATCCTACGCCACCAACTATTTTACCGAAAAAGTACACGAAGCGTATACCCGTTACCAAAAAGAACTCCAAAAAAACAGCGCCCTGGATTTTGACGATATAATCATGAAAACGGTGGAACTATTCAAATCCCAGCCCAAAGTGCTCGATCAATACCAGGAAAAATTCAAATATATTTCCATAGATGAGTACCAGGACACCAATCACGCCCAGTACGTTTTAACCAATCTGCTTGCGGAAAAATATCGCAACCTTTGCGTGATAGGAGACTCGGATCAGAGCATTTACAGCTTTCGCGGAGCCAATATTCAGAACATCCTTGATTTTGAAAAAGATTATCCGGATGCCAAAATCGTGCTCCTTGAACAAAATTACCGCTCCCCCCAGACCATTCTTGACGGCGCGCACGCAATCATCCAAAAAAACGGCAAAAGAAAAGACAAAAAACTCTGGACTTCCCGCAGCGGCGGCGACAAAATCATGGTGCGCGCCCTTGAAAACGAACGCATGGAAGCCGAATTTGTAGCCAAAACAGTCCGCGAACAAATGGAATCGCACGAAACCCCGTCCTACAAAGACTTCGTTATCCTCTACCGCACAAACGCACAGTCCCGCCTGTTCGAGGAAGCCTTTTTGCGCTACGGCATGCCATATAAAATCGTCGGAGGCATTAAATTCTATCAACGCAAAGAGGTAAAAGACATGGTCGCGTACCTGCGCGTAATCCAAAACCCGTCCGACAGCGTCAGCCTCTTTAGAATAATCAACACGCCGACCAGAAAAATCGGCGCACGAACATTGGAAATAATTCAGGACTATGCTCTGCAAAAAAATCTCAGCTTCTTTGAAGCAATGCAGCAGGTAGAATCTATACCCGAAATGAACTTATCGAAAACGGAGGCAATAAGCCAATTTATCGACCTCGTAAAAGAGCTTCAGAAAATAAACACGCAGTTCAGCGCTTCGGGAGTAATAAAACACGTCCTCGACCTGAGCGGCTATAAAAAATTCATCGATGACGGAACCATTGAAGGAGAAAGCCGCCTTGAAAACATCTACGAACTCATTTCCGTGGCCGCCAAATACGACAATCTGGAGGCCGGAATATCACTAAGCATTTTTCTGGAAGAAATATCTCTGATTGCGGATGTGGACACCCTGGACAGTCAGGACAACGCCGTAACACTTATGACTATACACTCGGCCAAAGGACTGGAATTCCCGACAGTTTTCATTGCGGGACTTGAGGAAGGCATTCTACCGCACTCACGCAGTCTTCTGGAGCGGGACGAGCTGGAAGAAGAAAGACGTCTTATGTACGTGGGAATGACCCGTGCCAAAGACCGCCTGTATCTGCTACGCGCCAAAAACCGCATGCTATACGGCGAAACGCAGTCGAATACACCTTCACAATTTCTGTCCGAAATACCGCAGGCAATCGTCGACAGCGAGCAGGAAGCAGTCCGTACCCACCGCGAACTTTCGACGCAGGAACTCGGTTACACGCCGATTCCATACGAAGAATATGATGAAGACGGAATTCAGCTTAACGAAGGGGATAAAGTTGCCCATGCCACTTTTGGTGAAGGCACAGTAATGAACGTGACAGGCGCCGTAGCCGTAGTCGCCTTCAACAACCCGAAATACGGCGTCAAAAAAATGGCGCTCTCCATCGCCCCCCTAAAAAAAATCGGATAAAAACAAAATTAATTCGTCATTTGAAATTTGACATTTGTCATTTGTCATTCGGATTTCGGATTTCGGATTTCCTCCTCCTCCTTTACCCTGTAAAAAGCCCGGATCGTTTTTTCCGTACCGAAAGCCACATTCTTTGTCCCGCAAACGGCGCATCTGTAAACAAACTTGCGCCCGACCGGTTTGGTCTCGACAATTTTCTCGCAGTCCTTGCAGTAATAAACCACATGACCCTTCAGTATATTTGAAACATATGCGGATCTTGCCATCAGAGATCTAATCTATAAGGTTGTACGGACTTTTTCCCCGAAGCAGACGCAGCACTACTTACATCCTGCTGAATCTGAACCGGATCCATTGCCGGCTCAGTGGAAACATTGGTTCTAATGTTCTCCCTCGGTTTTTCCTGTTTTGGAAACTCGATAAGGGGATCGCGGGTTTCATCCTCGAATTCCCTTAGTAAAGAAGCTTTGTCGCGCGTGGACAGATAACCGCCGATTGTAATGAAAGAAGAAGCGATAAAGGCGAAAAACATGCCGAACTGTGATTGCTTGAGTGTAATATTGATGCCGAATTTCGCGTGAAAATAAACCGAATTAACAACCAGAAGCATAAAAAAGGCGAAAAGCCCGGTCGCAAAATAGAAAGCGGAAGGTTTTACGCTCAAATAAGGAATCTTTCTGCCATTGATCTCGGCAAAAAGCATCGCGATATTTATTGCGGCCAAAATCAGCAAACTATAACCCGCAAGATAAAGTGGCCCGGTAATCCCAAGAAACATATCACCCGTTTTAAAAGAATCCAGATCCTGATACCACGGCAGAAAAAGGCTTAAAATAAGCAAAACCGAACCAACACCCAGTAGTTTTTTCTCAAAAGAAAGTTCCCCGAAAATCTGTGAAATATTTTTTGTAGGCATAATATTTTTCCCATATGAAATACATGCCCAATATAAAGGATAAAACGCGTCTTTGTAAAGCTGCTATTGAGGACTACACAAATCCGGAAATATTCATTAGAATGGGCTGGCTTTGGAAAAGTTCAAATGAAAATAGCCATAGACATCAAAGGCGCGGACAAGGAAAAAACCGGAAAAGGCTGGTATACCTACAATATGGTGGATCAGCTGCTCAAGCTGGACAATTTCAACCAATATTTACTCTACACAAATAATAAAAAAAATCCCTTTCCCGATGCCAAAAACGCCCAAATAAAGTGCGTTGAGGATGAATCGGTCAAATGGCATTACAAAGTATTAAAAGATCTACAGATGGAAAAAGTGGATCTTTTTTTTGCTCCCACCAGCTATATCATCCCGGCTTTTGCCCCGAAATCGCTCAATGTAATCATCACCGTGCACGATCTGGTGGCCTTTCTGTTTCCGGCGACGCACAAGGCCAAAGCCACTATCATTGAAAGATTGACTCTGAAAAAAGCTCTGAAAAAAGCAAAAAAAGTATTCGTCGTATCTGAAAATACCCGTAAAGACCTGCTGAAAAGATTCGATTATCCCCAGCAAAATATTCATCTAACCCCATGCGCCCCGTCCGATTTCTTTAGAACCAAGGTCAGTCTGGAAGATCTTGAAGCATTTATAGCAAAAATGAAGCTTCCCGAAAAATTTATTCTTGCCGTCGGCACACTGGAGCCGCGCAAAAATTTTGCCACGCTGATAAAAAGCTTTGTATCATTACAGAAACGTCATCCGGATTACAAACTGGTCATTGTCGGGAAGAAAGGCTGGCGATTCAAAGAAATAGAGGCATCAATCAAACAATATAAAATGGAAAAAGAGGTTATTTTCCCGGGATACGTTAAGGAGGATGAGCTGCAAAAATTCTATGGCCTGGCCAAAGTCTTCATTTTTCCGTCACTATATGAAGGATTCGGTATTCCGCCGCTGGAAGCCATGGCCAGCGGTTGCCCGGTTGTCAGCTCCAATGTGGCGTCACTGCCGGAAGTGATTGGCGATGCGGGACTATTAATCGATCCAAAAAATTCCTATAAAATGGCGGAGGCTGTTGCGGACTTAATAGACAACGATCATGTACGAAACACGATGATCGAAAGAGGGTACAGGCAGGCCGAAAAGTTCAGTTGGGAAAAAAGCGCGCAGGTGGCTCTGGAAGTTTTTCAAACCATTAAAAAAGGAATATGATCAAACAACCCAAAAAAAAGTTTAAAAAAGTCGGTATTCTGGCCAAAAAGGCCGTCGCCGCCAGGGTGAAAAATCTGGATAAAATAGTGAAAATTCTGCGCGACCATAAAGCGGAAGTGTTTTTCGACGAACATATTGGCGCAAAAATGAAAAGCAGGGAAGTGTATACCCGCGGCGAACTGCTGGATATGTGTGATCTGGTACTGGTGCTCGGCGGCGATGGCACCATTTTAAAAACAGCCGGACAAATCGGCCGGAAAAAAGTTCTTGTTCTTGCAGTGAATTACGGCAATCTCGGATTTTTGTCCGAATCGCACCCCGAAAACCTGGAAAAAAATCTGGAGAAAATCTTCAAAGGCAGATATTTCATCGACAAACGTTCGCTGCTCAGAATTACTCATTACCGCAATAAGCGCAAATGCAACACATTTGTGGCCATGAACGACGCCGTAATAAACCAGGGATTATTCGCAAGACTTATTGAACTTAATATCGACATGGCCGGATCACACGTAGTGAAATTTAAAGCGGACGGGATGATTATTTCCACGCCAACCGGCTCAACGGCACATTCACTTTCCGCAGGTGGCCCGATCGTACATCCGGCCCTAAACGCGCTGATTATTACGCCTATCTGCCCTGCTCCGCTTACGCTTCGTCCGATTGTAATTCCCAACGACAAGAACGTCACTTTCACCGTTATTACACAGCGCAAGGAAGCGCACAATCTGGGACTGACAATAGATGGGCAGATTACAATTCCGCTTGAATTCGGTGACACCGTAAAAGCCAGAAGATCCAGAAGATGCTTCTATATGATCCGGTTTGAAGGATCCGCATATTACAAAACGCTCCGCGAAAAACTGGGATGGGGAAGAAAACCCAACGAATAAAACTTAAAAGACCTGTTTATTTATTTTTCAGCGCAGCCTGGGCCGCGGCTATTCGCGCAATCGGCACCCTGTAAGGACTAAGACTTACATAGTCCAGCCCGATTTTATGGCAGAACTCAACGGAGGAAGGCTCTCCTCCCTGTTCACCGCAAATACCTATTTCAATATCTTTTTTAGCCTTTCTTCCAAGTTGCACGCAAGTATCCATTAGTTTCCCAACACCTTTTTGATCGATAGCCGAGGAAGGATCACGCTCCAATACGCCGTTTTCAAGATAATAATTAAGGAACTTTCCGGAATCATCGCGTGACATCCCCCAAGTGGTTTGAGTCAGATCATTGGTTCCGAAAGAGAAAAAATCGGCGTGTTGCGCAAGTTCATCGGCTGTGAGACAGGCGCGCGGCAGCTCGATCATCGTGCCTATCCTGCACTCAAAATTCACCGCGTCCCCATATTGCTTTATCACATCCAAAATGGCCGCGCGCCCCCGCACAAGCTCATCCTCACATGCAATAAACGGCAATTCAATTTCGGGAAGAACCTTTATTCCGTCTTTTGAAACCGCGATTCCCGCCTGAATAATCGCCTTTACCTGCATTTCATAAATCTCCGGATTAGTCAGTCCAAGGCGGCTTCCTCTGTGTCCAAGCATGGGATTAATCTCATGCAGCTGATCAATCACGCGCTTTAATTTATCAATCTCCATACCCATCTCTTCCGCAAGTTCCAGAATCTGATCCTCCTTTTGCGGTAAAAACTCATGAAGCGGTGGATCCAGCAGACGAATGGTAACCGGCAGCCCATCCATTTCCCTGAAAATACCTTCAAAATCTTTTTGCTGCATTGGTAGAATAGTTTCAAGTGCGCCCCGACGACCTTCTTCACTAATCGAAAGAATCATTTTTCGCACAGCCTTGATTCTGTCTTCGTCAAAAAACATATGTTCGGTGCGGCAAAGTCCGATTCCTTCCGCGCCAAACTCCCGTCCCACTTTCGCGTCCAATGGAGTATCCGCGTTAACGCGTACCTTAAGCCGTTTAATCTCGTTTGACCAGTCCAGAATCTTCTTGAAATTGTCCGTCAGCTCTGGATCGACCATTGGAACTTCACCCAAAATCACCTCTCCTGTACTTCCATTAAGTGTAATATAATCACCCTCCTGCACCTCCAGCGGGCCAACCCGCAATACTTTATTCTTTAAATCCACGGAAATATCGTTACACCCGGCTATACAACATTTACCCATTCCGCGCGCCACCACGGCCGCGTGGGACGTCATTCCTCCGGTCGATGTTAAAATACCCTGGGAAGCATGCATACCGTGAATATCTTCGGGACTCGTCTCTTTGCGCACCAAAATGACTTTCTCATCGCGGTTGAACTTCCAGTCCGAAGCATCGTCCGCGGTAAAAACCACGCGGCCGCATGCAGCTCCGGGCGAGGCAGGCAAGCCCTTGGCAATAACATTTTTCTCCGCATCGGGATCAATGTCCGGATGTAAAAGTTGATTCATCCTGTTCGCGTCTATCCTGAGCAAAGCCTCATCGCGGGTAATCAAACCCTCATCCACCATGTCGCAGGCAATATTAACCTGCGCTTTGGCCGTCCGTTTGCCGCTTCTGGTCTGCAACATAAAAAGCTTGCCTTCCTGAATCGTAAACTCAATATCCTGCATATCGCGGTAATGAGCTTCCAGCTTTTCTCTTACGGCATCCAGCTCCTTATAAACCTCCGGCATCACATCATTCAATTGGGATAACTTTTGCGGAGTCCTTATCCCCGCAACAACATCCTCACCCTGCGCGTTCATTAAAAACTCTCCGTAAAATTCTTTCTCACCAGTGGATGGATTACGTGTAAATGCAACCCCCGTACCTGAAGTGCCACCCATATTCCCAAAAACCATCGCCTGTACATTCACCGCCGTACCTTTAAGCCCGACAATATCATTTAAACGCCTGTACGTTTTTGCGCGGTCGTTATTCCACGAATCAAAAACCGCTTTAATCGCAAGCTTAAGCTGTTCCCGCGGATCATCCGGGAATCCGGCGCCAGTGCTGTCCATCACAACTTTTTTAAAAGATTCAACAAGCGCTTTCAAATCTTCCGCATCCAGATCAGTATCAAGCTTTACACCTTTTTTCTCTTTAAGTTTATCCATCTCCTCTTCAAAATTGTCATGGGCAACGCCCAAAACCACATTACCGAACATATTCACGAATCGGCGATAAGCGTCATAACAAAACCTTTCATTCCCGGTCTTTTTTAGCAGGCCCAAAACCGTTTTATCGTTCAGGCCGAGATTCAATATTGTATCCATCATTCCCGGCATCGAAACCGCCGCACCGGACCGCACCGAAACCAAAAGTGGATTATTGTCATCTCCAAACTTGCTGCCCAGTTTTTCCTCCACCTCCTCAAGATACCGCGCCAGCTCCTCATCAAACCCACCAAAAAAACTTCCGTCTTTTAGATACTGTTCACAAGCCTCGGTAGTAATTGTAAAGCCGGGAGGAACAGGCAGATCCAGTAAAGTCATCTCGGCCAAATTAGCGCCTTTCCCACCAAGAATACTTTTCATTTCCCTGTTCCCTTCGTGAAAGGCGTAAATATATTTGGCCATATTCTGTCATAAAATCGATGACAGTATAATCACTATACCGTCCCCCGCAAGATTAAAATCTCCTTAAGCCGTTCAAGCGCTACAATAAAAGCCGCCAGCCTGTATGAAGTACTATACTTTTCACTGGTCGCTTTAACTTTTTTCCATGCATTTACCATAATTTTCTTAAGCTTTTCTTCAATCTCATCGGCTTCCCAATAATAGTCCTGTTTGTTCTGCACCATCTCAAAATAACTTACGGTGACACCTCCGGCGTTGGCCAGAATATCAGGAATAATTGTAATATTTTTCTTCGCAAGGATTTCATCCGCTTCCGCCGTAATCGGCCCGTTGGCCATCTCCAGAATAAGCTTGGATTTGATTTTATCGGCATTATCTGCCGTAATTTGATTCTCCAGCGCCGCCAGAATAAGTACATCGCAATCAAGTTCCAATAGTTCCTCATTACTCACTTCCCTGCAGGAATCACCCTGTGAAGGCTGGTATTGACTGCCTCCGCACTCGGTTACGCTACCCTCTTTCACCTTACATTCCATTGTTGCCAACGCATCAAGACCGTGCGGACAATACAGTCCGCCATGAGAATCACTCACCGCCACTACCTTAAACCCTTCAGCCGCCAGAAGATTGGCAATATTACCACCGACATTACCATATCCCTGGATCGCCACAGTCGTATCCTGCGGCTTCCTGCCGCCATCTCCCAGTACTTCATGTAAGATGAAAGTGCCCCCCCTGCTGGTGGCGTCAAAACGCCCTTTACTCCCGCCGTACATTACAGGTTTTCCGGTAACCACACCTTTTACACTCTCCTCATGCAATTTTGAAAATTCATCAGCTATCCATGCCATAACGTGTTCATCCGTATTAACGTCCGGAGCCGGCACATCCTTATCTGGCCCAATAAGTGGCTCTATCATTATCACGAAAGCCCTTGTAATACGTTCAAGTTCATTTTTTGAATATTTTGAAGGATCAAAGGTGATGCCGCCCTTCGCGCCACCCAGCGGCAATTCCACCACTGCGCACTTCATTGTCATTAACGATGCAAGGGCTTTCACTTCATCCATTGAAACATCCTGATGATATCGTATTCCACCCTTGAAAGGCCCCGCGGCATCACTGTGCTGGACGCGATAACCCGTAAAAATCTCAATTGATCCATTGTCCAGTTTGACGGGAAAATTCACCTCAACAATACGCTGAGGTTTGCTCAGCACATTCAAAACATTTTTATCAAGCTTCACTATTTCGGCGGCCCGCTCAATCAATTTCAAAGTGTTTTCAAAAAAAGTCATGAGAAGTGAGTAAAAAATTATGAAGTCAAATATTCCCTGGTGACGCGGGCCGCTCTTTCAACCTTTTCCGGCGTCGTATTCACCACCGAAGCTCTCACCATATCTCGCATGTCCGCCGATTCCCTTTCACTCTTGGCAAAAAACAAATTGGCCGGAAGAAATACAACGCCGCGCCCCGCCAGATCCAATAATTTTTGTTCCGCCGCAACTCCGCGTTTGGTGCATCCATCAATGCTGTTCATGTCAAACACGATATAATATAAATTACCCTTGTGTCGCAAACGTAATTCCGTCACAAAAACATCAACATTATGCCGCACTCCCTCAAAATATCTTTCGCGTTCCTCCTCCGCCAGAACCATGTGAGCTATTCCCAGGAACTGTGAGGGGCCGGGCACAAAAGTTGTATGCTGAAGCTCACCGTGTGTCCCCCCGGGACCTTTTGCCTGCATTAAATAAGACTTAAAATCCAGCCCTTCCGGCAATGAACCTTTTAAAATTTTATTCGTAATATATTCATTGGCTTTTCTGGAAATAAACATATCCCCAAAACGAAGCCCCGTGCTCCGTTCGATCTTCGATCTCGCGTCAATTCGCACCGTCCTTTCCGGACAATAATCAACAATCGTCTTTTTTTTGGGGAAAAACGACGTATACACTTCATCAGTGATAATGAGTGCGTCATTTTTTTTCGCAATTTCCGCAATACGCGCAAGCGCATCATCCGACAAAGAAAACCCGGTCGGATTATTTGGATCAATCAATATAATCGCTTTAAAACGCCCATCGTGATTATTTGCCAGTCCCAGAGACTCCTCAGACAGATCACCCTTAATCGGATCAATCGACAATACGAAAGACGGAATATTCTCATGAAATAGACTTAAATTATATGGCGCATAAACCGGAGAACAGATTAGTACGGCACTTTTCTCATTTATAAAATTTAGTCCCCGTACGCCCAAAGCCTTAAACACCGTGCCAATCGCGTGGGAAGCGCCATAAGTCAAAATGAAATCGTCATGATCAAGTGGAGTGGCAATAAAGGAGCGATACCAGTGTGCCAAAACCACGCGCGAAATTTCCTCCCCCTGAGGATTCAGATAAGTACCTCCGCTGACTGCGCTGTTTAAAAAAACACCGCTTAAAACATCAAATTCATCCCATTTTATGCCGCATTCCGCGGCCATTTCACAAATCTTCAAAATAAATTCGTCAAGATCTTTCAAGAGATCTTCGGCAACTTTCACTTTATACATGGACTTCGTAAACTCAGCTGCATCTTTCTTGATTTCTGTAAGATGCTCCCGTTTAAATCTTCCAAACCTGGTTGTCTCGTTATTAAAAAATATATCAAGATTCAGAAGATAGGAATAGAAGCGGCGCCCCCTTTCACTGGGAGTAAAGCCGTATCCGGGATCCCCCCGCGACAGATCAATCACATTCTCACTCCCGACGCTCTTGGCCGCGACTTCTTGAAGCAATGTAAAAATCGCAAAAGGATTATCCTCGGCAATCGAAAATCCCCATTCGTTTTGTGTAAGTTGTTGAGACATCTAAACTACGTAAAAAAGGCGAAAAGCCATGCAAGCGGCCACGGAAAATCAAGCAGATGAATCCCCATAACATAAACAATCATCTGTCCGGTAAAGCCGGCGAACAACGGAACGGTTAAATTATCATCAAGCTTATTCGTCATCAGCTCAACCACGCTCGCAACAACCGCCATCGAGAAAAAAACGACCGGAAATTGGGGGAAAAACAAAAATCCAACCAATAAATTCATCGCAAATCCGGCTAAAAACCCTTCCAGGGTTTTACTGCCAGAAAGCCTGGTTTTTCCCCACTTGGTACCAACAAGAGCTGAAGCCAGGTCTCCGAAAACCGTAAGTAGGAGAGCCAGCAGCGCAATCCCGAAATCAAAAACGGCAAAAGCAATTATTGTCGCAATGATAAAAAAAACAGTCCCCGTAATATTATTTTGTTCCCTGCGCCGCATGAAAGGCATCAACTGCGGAATTTTAGGCCACACTTCCAGTCTCATATATTCTATCTCCAGTAGAATCAAAAGCAGGGCTGTCAGCGCAAGAATCGCAACCTGCCCGGACCACATATAGCGGATAACACTGTATCCAAGCAGGAGCGGCACTTCCATTAGATGGAAAAGCTTTCTAAGAATCTCTCTTTTAAACTTATGACTCATTCAGCGCGCCAGAAATTTGGCACAAGTATAACACAATTTATTCGTGCACCGTTAATATTTGACCGGCTGATCTGCCAAAAACTTCCGGGAAATAAAGTTCCTGTGCAAGCACCGGAAGATCATGGAACACTCCCGGGGTTGTGGCTCTAATATAATATTCAATTTCATAAACACCTTTCGGCAAAAAATCCGCAAAATACATCATGCGGTCATCGCGCACTTCCGAATAATTAAAATACCAGGAGCTGTCAAAGAACATGTTGCGCCTTTCCTCCTGTTGCAGAGATTGTTGCGATGTATTCAGTCCAAAATCAATGCCCTCAAGGCCCGCCGGCAGAAAATCTTCCACCATCACATAATATCGATCCTCGGGCACCACAAGCGTAATCCTGGCCTTCAGATTATCCCCCAGTTTAACTGTGGAAAGAGGAATCTCCATTTTCTTGTCATCGGCAGTAAAATACTCATGAGTCACAACGATTCCCTCGTTGCGCGGCTCAACCTTCTCGGTCGGCAGATAATATTTCATATTGATATCCGCATACATTTTGCCGGATCCTTCCTTGGAGAAAACAACCTCATTATCCTGATTGTCGGACATTAGTTCCGAGAGAGGAATAACCAATGATTCCATGTCCGTAAGATTTTCCTTATTGAAAACCTTGCTGATTTTTTCCGTTCCGTTAACAGTCACGGTAGCGTCATAATCCGCATCCAGCTCACCGCTGGTCTTTAAATAATCAATCATGGCAATTAATGAAACCGCTGTTTCCTGTGTAGTCGAAAAGTGTCCGTCTTTCTTTTCAAGCAATAAGTTTCTCAGAATCTTGGGAATATACGGATTGTTGGAATCAACGTGGGTCAACATTTGCAGCACCAGAGCGGTTGTACGCGTATTTGTATCGAAGAACTGCCAGATGTTATAGGACTCCTCAAAGTGCACCCCGCGCGGAGTTTCCTTGGCCAGATTAAGGATTTCATTTTTAAGATTCGTAACTTTATCCTCGTTGCCGCCAAGAGAATCGTATGTCATTACCAGATAAGCTTTGGCAAAAATGTTCAAAACATCTTTGTATGAATAAAGATTATTGGTCAAAGCAAGATCCCCGTGACCAAGCTCGGCAAGCACAAAGAGAGCATAAGCTCGCGCATTCGCCTGATAGCGACTTTCACTATATGGCTTTATGCCTTCTTCCTTCGCAAGCTCATGTGAATTCATGTAAGACGTCAAATATTCAATGCCATGATTAATCACATTTTCATCAACGGAAAAACCGGCCTTTTTAGTCTCATTAAGAGTGTAAAGAACATAAGCCGTCAAATAAGGCGTCGGCTCACTGGTCTGCCAGATTCCCCATCCGCCATTACCATTCTGGAATTTATAAAGCAGCTGTAATCCGGCCTGAACATTCTTTTCAAGCTCCTTTTTATCAACAAGATCGTCATCGATAATTGGCAGATCAAGAAGCTGAGAAAGAATAACATTTGGCAGTAGTGCGCTCGTGGTTTGCTCAACGCAGCCATAAGGAAACATCATTAAATATTCAAGTCCCTTGGAAATAGATCCGCTTAAAGTCGGGGCTATACTTACGCCAAGTTCACCGAAATTAACATCTGTTCCAAGCGGTAACCAGATAGTTTCAACGTGCTTAGCATTGTCGGAAATGGTCTGTGCCGTTGCCACAATTTCCGGAAAACTGAAAGGATAAATAGGCAGCTTTTGCTCCAAAATATCACCAATCTGAACATCAAATGTTGACTGAACATCAAATGTTAAAACCGCCTCCTGCCGGTTTATAACTTCAATATTCCACTCAACTTTTTTTTCCTCTCCCGATTTCAACGTAATGCGTTTTTTTACATCATCTTTAATGTTCACACCATCGGCCTGTAAGGAAACAATAAAATCCATGTCGCGATCCAGATAATTATGAACAATACCGCCAATCTTCATGGTGTCATTCATAATCAAAAATCGCGGCAATACGGGGCGTACCAGCACATCTTTTGTAACAAGAAATTCATGTTTCTTGCTGCCAACTAACGTGTCATCGGTAATGCCAATGGCCAGTATTTCCCAAGTGGTAAGATTATCCGGAAGTTCAAAAGTAGCCTCTCCATTACCACTTGCATCGGTTTCTATAGTGGCCTCCCAGTACGCTGTATCCTTGAAAATGCCGCGTTTCTGGCGGTCGGCACCACCTCCGCCTTTAAGTCCGGCTTCAACCATTATATTCACGCGTGATAAAGCTTTTGTAAGCGTATGCGCGGTAGAAACGCCAAGCATACGTATTCGATAAAACTCATTCAATAAATCCGCGGTAACATTTTCAGTTAAAGAAAGCACACTTTTATCAACAACACTTATTGACACTTCGGCAGGTGCAGGCGCCCCCGATTGATTGGTTGTTTTAATTTTTACCGTGACTTTTTCCCGCGGCTTATATTTGTCTTTATCGGTAGTAACATCAATCTGCAGTTGCTTGGACTTATTATCAACCTGCAACGTTGTATAGCCGATCTTAAACGCAGCAACGTTTCTTTCGTCATTTGCACCAAGTGGCGGCTCTTCCAGGCCGGCTGCGTCATTGCTGCCTTTAACCAGAACAACTGAAACAAAAACATTTGGAATGGACGCATCTGTAATCGGAACATCAATCGTTTCTGAATTGGATGAAATCTTCACAACGCGGGTATCAAGGATTGAATTTCTTTCCTGTGTTACCAGGGCCCAGACATTTTCATAAGGCGATTTAACAAGGATTTTGGCCGTATCGCCGGACTTATATTCCGGCTTATCCGCAACCAGCTCAATTCTGTCATTGTTTTCAAGTCCCCAGTTCACAAATCCGGAAGTTGAAACATAGACCGAAGTCGCCGCGGTCACTCCGTGCCCGCGGCTATCCGTGGAAGTAACCACGGCTCTGAAATCGCCGCCGTCTTTTGGTGTGAACTCAATCGCGGCAAACCCTTTATCATTTGTAGTAAGGGATTTAGTTTCAACCAAAGTGTCTTCAAAACTGTTCTCGTAATAGAAACCGCCATCCACATTCTTCTTCTTTATAGTATTCCATTTCCTCTTATACAAAGCCACATCGGCCTTTTTGCCGGCCAAAGGCATACCGATATAATCAACACTTATCACTTCTAACTTGGCCGGTTTACCCTGCTGCACTACATAATCATCATTCATGATACCCATGTAATATTCCCCCTGATGAACGGGCAATATCAATCGATTGGAAACGGTTTGATTATTCAAATCATGAGCCGTAACCTCCACCGTATACAATTGGCTGATTTTTTTATCATTAAGATTAAAAGGCAGCTCCAAAGTATACTCACCGTTTTCATTCAGCTTCGCTTTCCCGGAAGAAACCACTTCATTGTCACCCTCACATCCCCAGAAACACAAATACCCTTCATCGGAGAAGCTGAACCATTTGGAAGCATAAATGCTCACCGAATCAAACGGAATAAAAAAGAAATAGTCCTGGCGCGTTACAGTCCAATCGATGTCGGCATTGGGCATTGGTGAGCCAAAAAAGAAAGCTCCTTTTACATCAAGCCTGGCGGTATCGCCATCGACATAATTGTCTTTATCACCTTCCAAAGTTAACTCATAGTCGGGCTTTCTGTATTCGGCAATACGGAAAGATGTATAAAAAGAGTTCAAATACTCCGGCCCGGAAGCTCCTATCAAAGTGGAGGAAATTGAGTATGAACCCGTACGCGCATTGTCGCTTAATTTAAGCTCGCCGTTATACGTTCCGTTTGAATTTAGATTCAGATCTTTTTCGTACACATTGTCCCCCTGACTGTCGGTAACAATCACATGTACGTTTTTCAGATCGGGAAGATTGAACTTTGCATCCAAATCACGCCTTACAAGCCCTTTAAAATAAACCGTATGACCGGGTCTGTATATTGGCCTGTCCGTATAAGAATAAATAAAATAATGGCTTACTTCCGGGCTAAAATCTATATTGAAATTCCACGGGGCTATGCCTTCGCTCCAGCTTGAATGAGCCAGCGTAAAATTGCCGTTGCCGCGGCCAAAAACCGTATACTCTTTATAATAATAATCACCAGGTCCATTATTGGGGAAAGCAAAAGAGGCAAGCCCATCTTTATCGGTCTTACCGGAAAAAATCTCTTCCCCGCTATTATCCAGCACGGAAATATTCAGATCCGCCATGGGGCTTCCGTCTGCAATGCCGGTCGCCCAAACCAGCAGTTTGTCCGGAGCTCTCTTAACCGCCAGTGAAACTGATGTAACAACAAAAACCTGATGCTCAACTCTTTGACGGCCGTAATAATCAACCACGCCGGGGCTCCTCAAATCAAAATAATAAATTCCCGGCTCCAGATTGTGCCCAAGCTCTTTCGCCAAATCAATCTGAGTATGAATTGATTGATTAAACTTATTTTCAACTCGTTTGGACCAGCCCGCGAATGGCCCTTTAACTGATTCCACGGCGCCATAATTAAGATAGCCATCTGCGTACAAATCCCTGAACTCCTCATCCGATAGTTTTTTGAACCTGAAATCAAGAGTATCCGTGTTTACAGACTTAACATAATAGATAGGAGGCTTGTTAACATCCAAAATACTTATATCGCCCCCCTGAAAAAGCTGAAAATTAGGATCCAGTGCGGGAGTTTTAAATGAATATTCAAAATCGGATTCAAGTTTTTGACCGAACTGGTCCGGCTGACCTGATCTAATACCTACTTTATAGTCGGTTGAAGCATCAAAAGCATATTGAATCGAAAGAACCGTTCCGTTGCCGGAAAAACTCACGGACGGCTTAATTTTCTCGCCGATATCTTTATCGACTTTTTCAGGTGTAATCCAGACTTTATCCTCAATTCCCTCACTATCCATGGGATGACTGAAAACGATTTCGGCCCAATAAAAACCGCCGGAATATTTTTTACCGGTATCCGGATTTATTTTCATTCCCATATCAACCCCGTTTTCCGGCGTGGTGGAAACGATACTGACTTCGCCAACAGTTTTAAACGCAACAGCCGCGGATTTAGGAAGCGTAAAAGTGCCTTCCTCTCCGCCAAAAGACACATCCACCGTAGCCAGATATAAAGATTTATAACCCAATTTTTGAGCCGGGGTAAGAATCAAAGACTTTTTCAGGTCTTCGGGACTCTTTTCTTCGTCATTAAAATTCCAATAATCATAATCGGTAGGCTCACTTTTAATGTCCTCCTGCTTTAAATATTCCACCTTAAAGGTGATTTCTTTCCAGTCATTTCCGGGAGCAGTTTGTCCCAAAGCCTCACTGCCGGAAGAAAGCATATTATCAATATCTCCGGTTCCCTCATATTTATATAAATGGATTTTATTATTGGCATCGCCAAGTTTCATGGGCTGATTAAAATCAAGCCTGATCTTTGTATCAGGGCCGTTATAAATGCTTCCATCATAAGGAATAGTTCCAATAAGCTCCGGCTTTTGTGTTACGAATGAAAAAGAAAAATCCTGGTCCGTCGTGCCGCCGTCGGCCGCCGCGGTGCCTTTTGGAATCGTTACCTTATATTCCGTAGCGTAAAGCAGCTTTTCCGGGATAAAACTTATTGAATCTGTCCCAAGCCATTTATATTTCCCGTTCAGGGGCGGATTAAAAATCATCTTGGGGGCGGAGGCAACACCTTCATCCAGGCTTTTAAGCGCAGTCATGGGACGATCAAATAGAACCGTAATCTTCGCATCATTGGCAATATTCTCCGAATCCGGCGCCGGATTATACAAAAGCACCTGCGGCGGCCCGATAATTTCAAAAGTTTCCTCATAATCGAACTCCATTTGCTTCTGAAACAAACTCTTGGCCTCTTTTCCTATAAAAACATCATAGCGATCACCTACGTTGAACGGATTTTTTGGATAGAAAAGCAGTGAATTGCCGGACCAGGAAATTTTTCCGGCAACAGAAGGCTCCACATGAAAAGCCCTTTCAACCGATCCGTGATCCATCGGCTGACTAAATACCACCTTAATAGGTGCATTGTAAGAAACAAGCCGAACATTTTCCTTCAAAGAATAACCAATAACCTGAGGTGCCGGAATTAAAGGATAACTCACTACCCCGGAAATAAGCACAATCAACAATACCGCCACTGCATATGACCATCCGCCGAACGGAACTTTAAAGTAGGAGCTAAGAGAGACTTCTTTTGTGGTCTGATGAGCGGCTTTGATCTTTTTTGGCATGGTCTTGTGTTTAAGGAGTAATTGTTGGCGAAGTTTTTTCTGGAAAACGGGGCTCGGTGAATCTGGAGCCAATTTTTCTATGCTTTTAACGATATTATTCAGCTCAATTGGCGTCTTGCCATCAAGGTCTTTCATGAATTCCCTAATTTTCTTCTTATTAAAAAACATGGGGAAAAGTTAAGCAAAATATGATAGTTCAGGCTTAATCCTCCTAAGTGCCCTGTAAAGAATAACGGCAACATTGCTTTCCGAAAGCCCTGTAACGGCAACTATTTCACGATTTGTCATTTGCGCAAAAAACTTCAAGTGAACAACATTTAGATCCCTTTCAGGTAAATCCTTCAAAACTTCCCTGACTTTTTGGGCAAGCTCATTCTCGGCGGCTTTCTTATGGGGGGAGATTTCCTTATTATCCGCTACCAGCCTGCCTTCATCTAGCTCCGAAGTCTTCTTTCTGTTACTTTTGGAAAAAAAATTATTTATGGAATTGCGGGCAATCGTAAAAAGCCAGGCGGCAAAAGGAATATTGCGCCACTCGAAACCATCTATATGCTCAAGAGCTTTCATAAACACCTCGCTTACAATATCTTCACTGTCCGCCTGATCTCTGACTTTCATCAGAGTGTACGCATAAATCTTGGGAAAATAGTAATCATAAAGCTTCCCGAAACTCTCACCATGAGTTTTGGCATCTTCCACCAGCTGTTTTTCCTCCTGTAAGTCCATATAATAATGTATCGAAAAGCACTTACCAGTCAGCTTAGTATATTTTATAGATAGTACAACAGAATATTTTCCAAAAGTATTACAAAATCGAAAAAGAGACGGTCGGGCTTTTAATCAACGTACCATTTTCCAATTCTGTTTCCGCGTAAAAAGAATGAATACCTTTTTGGGGTAGCCAAAGATAGGTGTATGGAACTTTATTTTGTGTACCCACCTGTACATTATCAATATAAAAATTCACCTTTAAGGTGGATTTGGGAGGAGTCACCCGAAGCGGTACCTTTTGATCCTCCGGTGGCAGTAGATTACTCAAAATGAACTCGTCATTATTGGCGGGGGAATCAACTATAATAAGATTGGACTGTTCATCCGTATAGCCGTTTGCATAGGTGGATGAATAATCCGATGATGCTGCACAGGTGGCGAAATGCGGCAGTGCAAGCCCCTTGGAGGTCGCCCATTTCTGTAATTCCGGTGGATAGGCCACGAGCACTTTTTGCTCCAAAGACAAAGGATTATATTGATTCTTGCATTGATCCGGAATAATACTGCCGGAATTTTTATCAACAGTAAAAAGTTGATAATAATCATCGGTTTCTTTGGGTAGGTTATCAGAGGAGAAAAATTCGTATAGTCGTTCCTTGCAATATTCGGTGGGTAGCTTGCCGGATAAGGCGCAAATCTCTTTTTGAACAATACCGTCCGGCACCTGGAAATCCACTTTTGGTGAGGTGGCTAGCGCAGCCCCCATGAAATCCGCCCAGATTGGGGCCGCCCCGTCTATGCCGGAAACATTTTCCATGGGACTTGCATCCGCATTGCCTACCCAAACCGCCGTTAATAGCTGCGGCGAAAAACCTATTGTCCAGTTATCTTTAAAATTACGGGTGGTACCTGTTTTTACGGCTGCCGGATGCGATATTTCCAGTACGCCGCCTTCCCCGAAGCCGGGTATGCGCGCAAGCGGATCTTTTAAAATATCAATTACTAAATATGAATTTTCTTTCCCATGCGGCCCGAGAACATAGGAGGAAACAGGCTTTGTCCAGGAATAAAGCTCAGTTCCATCCGACGTTTCCACTTTTGAAATAGTTGAATAGTCAAATTTAAAGCCATAATTGGCCAGAACATTATATGCCTGCGCCATATCAATTAGCCGCACTTCTCCGCCGCCCAGCGTAAGCGCCAGACCATAATGCCCGGCAGATTCTGTTAACGTGGCAATACCAAGATCCTTAAGAAAAGCAATGAAATTGCCCACCCCAACAAAGTCCAGCGTCTTTACCGCCGGAATATTAAAAGAGCTTGCAAGGGCCGTTCTTACCCGCACCGGACCATGATAATCCAGGTCGTAATTCTTGGGAGAATACGGTCCCGTTTCCGTGGAGAACTGGGTGGGGATATCATAAATAATTGTTGCGGGATTATAACCTTTTTCAAAAGCCAATAAATAAGTTAACGGCTTAATGGAAGATCCCGGCTGGCGCAGAGCTGTTCCCATATCCACAGCTCCGTCAATCGAATCATCAAAATAATTGGCGCTGCCCACCCATGCCAGGATTTGCCCCGTTTTTACATCCATGGATATTAATGATCCGTTCGTAACATTATGCCGGTCAAGAAGGGCAATATGCCGATCAATCGTTCTTTCCGCCAATTGCTGAAGATTATAATCAAGAGTGGTAACGACATTTAAGCCGCCTCTGTGAACCAGTTCCTCTCCATAAAGATCCTCCAGTTGAGTTAATACATGGTGCACAAAATGAGGAGCTTTAATGGGATACCTGTTTGCCTGAAGATCAATAGCCTCCGCAGATGCAGAGTCCGCATCCGCCTGAACCAGAAATTTTTGCTTAACCATCTGATCCAAAACATACTTTTGCCGATTTTTGGCTTGCGAAAAAGCAGTATATGGATCGTAAAGCGAGGGTGACTGAGGCAAACCGGCAATAAAGGTTATTTGAGCCAGATCCAGATCGTAAACATGCCTTCCAAAATAGTTTTGCGCAGCCGCTTCAACCCCATAAGAAAGATTCCCAAAATAAATTTTATTCAAATAAAGCTCTAAAATCTCATCTTTTGAATAAAAGTTACTTAGACGCACGGCATAAATGGCTTCCATGGCCTTATCCCAAATATTTTTATTCGGACGCCCAAGCATATTTCTGAACAGCTGTTGGGTAATCGTACTGGCACCGCTGACTATCCGTCCCTCGCGCACATTAAAGAAAACAGCCCTTCCTATAGCCAGAATATCAACTCCAGGGTGTGAATAAAAATTAATATCCTCCGCCGCCAGAGTGGCATCAATCAGACTTTGCGGCATTTTTTCAAGCGGAATAAAAGTCTTGCGCCCCGACTCCGGAAGAAGAACCTCGTAAAGCAAAACACCATTGCGATCAAAGATCTTTGTCGTGGCAATATTCCGGGTATCCGCGAACGGATCGGGCAAAGGCAGGAAATAGGCGATATACAAATAAAAAGAACAGATCAAAGCAACCAGACAAAACAAAACAGCCATCATCCAAAACCAAACCGGATGCAGGGCTGCCCATTTTCTTATTTCCAGAACTGATACCATTTTTTATTATTCGGCTCCTCTAAAAGCTTAAGCTGATTTTCCATGACCACAAACCGATCCTGGAAAGTCTTCATAAAACGCATAAAGCTTTGTTTTGCCTGTTCATGTTCAGATAAAATATTACCTATTTCCGCCTGAACTTTGTTAAGATCATCAATAGTGGCAAACTCCTGCGCAATGGCTTTATTCCCACTAATATTTCTCTGCTTTCTATCCTGCTTGGAAACGCGCAATTTGTATAGTTCAATAATGCTTTCCCGATTAATCAAATAGTTAAAACCCTGTGGCGTTCTTTTCCTTTTGGAAGCTACTTTATTGGCCTTAATGGCCCTCCTCAAAGTTTGAACCGATTTGCCGCTTAGCGCCGCCGCTTCCTGAATTGTAATGAGAGCACCAGCCATAATCGAAAATGATAACCTTACGTTGCATTATATTGGTTACCCACCCGCTTAATCAAGCAAAAAGCCGGGTGCGTTTATAGCAAAGCAAAACCCCTCATCGCATTGCAGGGTGCAAGATGGTGGGCCAAGCAGGAATCGAACCTGCGACCATCTGCTTAAAAGGCAGCTGCTCTACCGACTGAGCTATTGGCCCTAAATATCTTCATGCAAAAAAGCCCCACTATTCTATTGATAGAGCATTTGTTTATCAAGCCGATTTTTTGTGGAAAAGACTCAAAAGAATCATGCCAACGCCCGGAATGAAAAACCACATATTTGAATAATCAATCATTAATCGTACAAAGCGGGACTCACCATAAATAGAGGTGAGCGGGCTGTTCGCATTAGCAACATCCGATATCAATGATCCTCCGGCAACAAAAATCATTATCGCGCTCATCATAAGGCCGGCGCTCATAACGCCAAGAGCAAGGTTGATACCCATTTTAAGACTCAAAGGCCGACTATCATCAGCATCAAAATTATAAAGTCCCCGCACGGCAATAATCACAATAAAGGTAATAAGAATAAGTACCTTGAAAAAAGCCGTCGCCTGGTCGGAATTAGCTATTGCAAAAAGTCGCAGAAACTTTAGAAACGATTCCGAATTGGCAAGATAAGTGGAAAAAAGATTACCGACCGCATCACTGCATAAGATCGCCACATAGGTTGCGGAAATAACTTTAAGGGTCTGGTTGCGCCCGATAATGAAGCTATAGGCAACTACAACGCCAAAGAATGCCAGAATAAACAGATCCCAAGAAAGGTTAATATTCATTGCAGCCAAATAATCAATCAATTGCCACTCATTATACTGGCAATCATTGCAAGTGCAAAGTGCTTAAAAAAAGACTAGCTCAAAAGGCTGTCCAGGAACCCCTTTTTCCCTTTTGTGCTAATCTTTGCCTCTTTGGCCAATTGTAAATAAAGATCCTTTTCTTTGCGCGAAAGTTTTAAAGGGATATCGACAATGATTTTGGTGTATTGATCGCCCTTGCCGGTGCCGCGAAGTTTTTCAATCCCGTATTCCTTCAGGCGAAAAACCTTACCGCTTTGGGTGCCTGCCGGAATTTTTAGCGTAACTTTTTCACGAAGAGTATCAACTTCAATCTCATCACCAAGGAGGGCTTGCAATAAATGAATATGGAGTTCGTTATGAATGTCGTAGCCGTTTCGCACAAATTTTTTGCTGGGCGCGGTGCGAATATGAATGTACAGATCGCCGCTGCCGCCGCCCAAATAACCGGCCTCACCCTTACCGCTAAGGCGAATGGTGGAATCGTTATCGACTCCAGCCGGAATTTTAACTCTGACTTTTTCATCTTTTTTCATGCGGGTGGAACCATGACATACGGTGCATATTTTCTCATGTGTCCGACCTTCACCGTTGCATTCATTGCAGGCCGTGGATGTCGCCATCTGACCAAAAAGCGTTTGCCTGACTGTCCTGATTTCACCGGTGCCGTTGCAAATTCTGCATGTCACGGACTTGCTACCGGGCTCTGCGCCGGTGGCGTGACAATGATCACATTGCACGGCCTTGGTCACCATTAAATCTTTTTCCGTCCCAAATGCGGCCTCTTCAAAAGATATTGTGAGTTGAAATTCAATATCGCTGCCGGGTATGGGGCCGGTACGCTTTCTCTTGGCGCCCCCGGCGCCTCCAAAAAAAGTTTCAAAAATATCTGAAAACCCGCCTCCGCTAAACTGGGAAAAATCAAATCCGGATGCATTAAATCCCTGGGCTCCCCCAAATCCGGTGCCACCCCCAAAGCCCTGGCCGCCTGCGGAGCCAAAAGTGTCGTAATGAGAACGTTTCTGCTTATCCGAAAGAACCTCATAAGCCTCATTCGCCTCTTTGAACTTGCTTTCAGCGGCTTTATCGCCCTTATGTTTATCCGGATGATATTGTTGCGCCAATTTCCTGTAAGCTTTTTTTATTTCGAGGTCGCTGGCATTTTTAGAAACGCCAAGAACTTCGTAGTAGTTTTTTGCCATCAGAGTGAGCGTTAGCGAGCTCTCGCGTGCGTAAGCACGCTAATAATAGTGCAGCGAAGTTTGCGAAGCAAACACAATATCTTAACAATATCATATTTGAAAACCCCCCCGCGGTAGTATAAAGTTACCCGCGCCTGGTCAAATACAATAAACGCGGTCCCATCGTCTAGTGGCCCAGGACGCCACCCTCTCACGGTGGAAACACGGGTTCGACTCCCGTTGGGACTGCCAAAAAGTGAATACTTTCGATTTTAGCTGCGTTGGCTGCGAATAAAATTTCCATCGCCGTATGTCCCTATACGGCTCAGGAAATTTTTTCTTGCCGCCTTGTAAAATCGAAAGTATTCACTTTTTGGATAGCGAAAAATAAGCCGCGGAGGCCTTATTCTTCCTCCTTTTTCTTTTTTATCGTGTGCTGAAATTTCAGAACGGCAAAGTTCAGCTCAATGGTGGTTTCACTTTCGCTAAAAGATAAGTCGTCTTCCATAATTTCGGCAATAATTTCTCCACTTTTTCGCATCAGCTTTTGCTTTTGTTGTTCGTCAGGCGGGGCAGATAATTGGCGGATGTTACGTGAAAGGTGTTTAACTCTGGCAAAAGTTTCAATAATTGCAAGGGTGGTTTGGGTTGCTTTGGGGCTTTTCAGGATGGTTGCAAGCATATAGAGTCCTTTTTCGGTAAAAGCTTTGGGGTTTGGCGTAGAGTGTTTCAGCAAATTGAACTGGTGGAAATTTTCCACCAGTTCGTTTTTCTCAGCGATCGACAATTCAAAAACATATCCTTCGGGAAACTTATACGGATTATTTTTAACAGATTTATTAATATCGCGCGTTGCCACACCGTAAAGCGCAGCCACATCACTATCCATAATAACTTTTTGTCCTCTGATCTCAATAAGTTTGCTTTGTACGTCTTCAAAATTTGCGATTTCCGGCATAGGTTTCCTGTTCCTGAAAGATTTATGGATGACCACACTTTTATACAGTACAATCATTAAGAATTTATAAAGCAGACATAAAAAATGCACTTTGAGGATCGCATTGAAGCTGCCAAACAGCTGGTTCCAAAGCTGGAAAAGTATAAAAACGCCACAGCTACTTATATTTTGGCAATTCCTCGCGGATCGCTGGAGATGGGGTATGAACTTTCCAAAACGCTTCACCTGCCGCTGGACATTGTTGTGACAAGAAAGATCCCGGCACCCGGCAACGAGGAGTACGCAATAGGATCGGTTGCCCCCGATGGAGGAACGCTTTTAAACGAGGAGGCGGTCAGGGGATACGGAATTTCTCCGGAATATATCAACAACGAAAAAGATAGACTTTTGGTTGAGATAAAGCGCCGCTATAAAATGTACAGAGCCCCCGCGGACAATAATATAATCCCTTCTTTTACAGGGAAAACAGTCATTATTATTGACGACGGGATTGCCACGGGCTTTACCATGAAGGCCGCAATCTCCTACCTGCGGCGCGAAAAAGTAAAAAAAATAGTAGTGGCGGTTCCGGTTGCCGCCCCGGACACTGCAAAAGAAATTGCAGATATGGTGGATGAGTTTATTTGCCTTTCCACGCCCATGTTTTTTGCAGCCGTGGGTCAGTTTTACGAAAATTTTCCGCAGGTCTCGGATGAAGAAGCGGCGAATTTTCTAAAAAAAGCCGCAGATTTGTTCAAAACATCGCAAAAACCTTAAATAAGAAAACATTTCAACAATATGTCTTGCTAAATATTGAAACAAATGACCTTTTTAATAGTTTGATCGCATGGCTGCAATTGACTTGAATAATGCAGTTTGATAAATTTTCTTTTGAACCCGAAGCCCGGCAAGGCTTGGAATTGCGCTTATTTATAAGCGGCAGAATGCGCTGATCTTCGCGAGAAAAAGATGAACTGGGAGCTACAAATATCTACAAATTTTTGGTGTCATTTTGATCTTTGACAACAAGAAACGAAGCGCTGACAATATGCGCTTCGCATAAAGAAACCTCTTAAGAATTTCTTAAGAATTCTCTCTCAATTATCTCTCCCAAGCCTATATAAAAGGCTTTAAATTAATAAATTTATACTTAAATTTAACAAGGCTACACGCGAAATTATTATTGCGGTATGCCACCTGATATAGATATTCATTTGTCTATTAATTCATAATATCCCTTAATCCAACTTTGTTTTATGAACATTGTTAGAAATGTTCGTCGGCAAGTGGCTGGCTTTAGCCTCGCGACCTTGATTGCAAGTTTCTTTGCGATCGGCGTGGCTCAGGCTCAGACCTTCCCTGACGTATCACCGGACAGCTGGTACTACACATATGTGGAACAGCTGGTCGTAGATGAGGTTGTAAACGGTTCTATGGACCTTTACCGCCCCGCAGATAATGTAAATCGTGCTGAAATGACGAAACTCGTCGATGAAGCATTCGATATCACGCTCGTAGATCCGGACACGGCAACATTCAAAGATGTTGCAAAAGATGCCTGGTACTACACTTATGTAGAAACAGCAGCAGCAAACGGTGTTGTTGGCGGTTACAAGGACGGTGACGGTACTCTTACCGGTTACTTTGGTCCCGGCGATGACGTAACACGTGAACAGGCAGCCAAGATGATCGTTCTTGGAGCCCCAATGGCAACAAACACGGTTTGCGGCCCGACATTTACCGATGTGCCAGTATCGTCATGGGCCTACTCTTATGTAGAAACTCTCTACGCAAACTCTGTAATTGACGGATACACAGACGGCTCATTCGGCCCGACAAACAAAATTAACCGCGCTGAAGTTGCAAAGATTGTTTCCAACGGCATGAATCCCGTGCTGCGACCTTGCGGCGGATTCAATGTTGATGACGCAACCGCAACCAGCGAAACAACGGTTGAAGTTTGCTTCAACGCCGAATACGACGAAACAAGCGCAATGCTTGCTGAAAACTACAGCATTACGGATCTCGACAGCGCAGAACTCGCGGTAGAATCCGTAGCGGCTACATCCGACCCGATGTGCGTGGAACTTACTACAGATGCTCAGGTATCTGGTACGAACTACGACCTTTTGGTCAGCAATGTAACTTCCGCTGACGCTCTTGAACTTGGAATTAACGACACTTCATTCACCGGATACACCGAAGGCGCGCTTGGCACGGGTGATATTACCGTTGAACTGAACGCCGCTTCTCCAAGCGGAGTGACTCTGCCTTCCGGCGCCACTTCCGTGAAAATGGTTTCATGGAACTTCACGGCGGGCGACGAAGACGCTGTACTGCACTCTCTGCAGGTACACAGATTTGGAGTTTCCGCGCTTCCGGGTGACCACCAGGTTTATCTTTACAATGGAAGTGACAGACTTACATCCGGTAAAGCTGTAAACGGAACTACAAACCTTGCGTCTTTCAACAACATTAACGTTGAAATTGCCGCAGGCAAGACCGAAACTCTTACACTGCGCATGGACACGGGTACGGTTGCTGCATCAGGTGAAGTGGGCTTCGAAATCGTAAACGCAGACGCAGTAGATGCTGACGCGGGTGCGGCAATGGGAGACTTCCCTGTAAAAGGTGATCTCTTCGGCCTTTCCACAACGGCAGCCGGAACAATCACAATTGAAAAGAACGGAACAATCACAAATCCGAAAGTTGGTGAAGACGACGTAACGATTGCAAAATTCAAGGCAACAACCGCAACTGAAGCGGCAAGCCTTGAACAAATGAATGTTTATATCACGGGATCAGTTACATCGGATTCAATTGAAAACCTTGAACTCTATGTCTCGGGTAAAACAGATCCTATTGCTACGGCAGACGGTTTGAACAGCAATGACCTTGCTACGTTCGTAATCGATCCTCCATACGCAATCGCCAAGGGTGACACAAAGAGCTTTACAGTTAAAGCCGACTTCAACACAGGTCGAAGCGGTGACACCGTAAACGTTTACTTTGATGAAACAACTGACGTACTGGCAATTGGTGGAACATACGGATTCGGCATGACGGTCGATCTGGATAACGCAGGTGGCTACGACGGTACAACCTGTACCGCTGCAGGCGGATACTTAGACTGTTCCAATTCAGCACTTGAAGGTGGTGATATAACCATTTCTTCCAGTGGTCCATCCGCTACCGATGTTGCAATCGCTGGTGATGATGTTCACCTTCTTGATTTCACCATCGCAACGGTATCTAACGTAACATTCAAGAACTTCCCGATTTCACTTACGGCTTCCGAATCTGCAGATACGACAGAAGGTCTCTTGAACGCTACCGCATCCAACTTGACGGATATTAAGGTAATCGACAGAGACACAGGTGAAACACTTTGGGGTCCTGTTGATTCCAACGTATTAACTACTGCTCTTGGTGGCGCTACAGCCATTACGGAAGCAGCCGGAGACAACGCACAGTCATGGTATCTGTTCACCGACGAAATCGACTTCGATGCAGGTGGAGAAAAAAATCTTGCTATTACGGCCGACGTTGCTAACACAGCTACTCTGGATGCAATGACAGTTGTTGCAACCATCGCGACAGCAGACAGCGGCACCAGCTATCCGGAAGTAAGAGACGTTAACAACAAGGTTGTAACGAACACCACTTCATTTGTACCAAACACACCAATTGTAGGTAAGACAATGACAGTAAGCAGCCCATCTTTGGCTCTTACAACAGCTGCCGTTCCTGTCGCCAATACGGTATATGTAAAGGGACAGAAAGCTGTTAAGTTTATTGGTGTAAACGCCGCTTGCGGCTCTGCATCTGACTGTCTGGTTACAGACGCAGCTCTTACTGGATTGATCGATGGTGAAGGTGATAACAATGACTACACTGCCGGAGCAGATGCCGTTGGCAGTACAGTTAGCTTGAACGCAATTGTGGGTAGCGTATGGCTTGTTGACAGCGAAGATAATGTTGTCGCAACCTCAAAGAGCATTCAAAGCACCGGTGCGGTTACCTTCGATAACATGGCCTGGACTCTTGATGCCGGTTCATCAGAGGTATTCTACGTTGTAGGAGATGTTTCATCTTCCGCATTCGCAGGTGCCGATGGTGAAAACATAGGATTCTCTGTAGCTGCAGCGGGTCTTTCATACGAAGATGATGACGGAAACAGCCGCACATCCACGGGAGTGATAAATGCCGAAGCAGGACTGGATGCCGGAACCGGAACCTACATGAGCATCTCCGGTGGCGGTTCATTAACAATAGCTGTTGATGGAGCTACTCCACTTGAAGATATTATGGTTGCAGGTACTTCCAGCAATCTGGTGTCTAAGTTCAAATTCACTACAACTGACGAAGCATTCCTTGTTAAGAAGCTTTCAATTAACGCAAGGCAATCAGCTGCCACTACAGCAGCGTTGGGTAATTACGACAACAACATAACCTCCATTAAAATTGAATACACCAACAGCCTTGGAGAAACTGAAAGTAAGACTTCAAGTATTACAAGTGGTATTGCAAACTTCTCCGGAATGGATATGTTGGTAGACAAAGATGATGATGCTGTACTTAATGTATATGCAACACTAAACACAATTTCCGGTGGAGCAACCGCTGGTGAATTCGTTGACCTTAATGTCGCATTCAACCAGTTCGAAGCTGTTGCACAGGCAAGTGGCGAAACATACAAAGGAGACAAAATTGACTCCGATGTGTTAGCTGCTTCCGATCTTGATTTCGGAACAATCACATGGACTAATAATGCGCAAAATATAAACCTTGCCGTAGCAGCATTGGCTGGGCTGGGCTCTGCACAAACAATCTTGGTAGATGATGGCGCTGCAGGAGATCCTGAGAACCTACCGGTAGGAACATTGCTTTGCGTAAGCGCTGATACAACCTGTGATCAGACAGCCGAATCAGTAATGGTTGTAACCGGATGGACGAACGCAGCCGCTTGGACTGATGGAGTAACTGGTGATTCTGTTACTACTCTGGTACTAAACAATGATGACGCTGCATTCGCAAATGACGATAACATCGTCTACGCATTACCAGGTTCCGGATATCTAACAAACGCCAACATGGCGCATGTATACGAATCCAAACTTGGTATCGCGCTTGACGCTTCAAGTCCATCTGGAGCTAGACCCGCAAAAGATGGCGACTTGCCATTCGTCTTCAATCTATCTGAAACAGGTGGTAAGGAAAAAGTACAGCTACGTGCTGGACAGGATGTGACAGCAACTGCAGCGGCAGGTGTTGGCGCAGTTTGTACACCTTTAGCTGTTACTACTGTAGGAAACCAGCTGGATGGTTCAGGCTATATTTGTACGGAAGCTGGTAATGCTGATGGTGATACATTCACATTCAGCACAACCGGTAGTGACTTGAGCAATTACGCTCGTGTTAACTTCTGGTTCAAATACACAGCCGTTGCTGGTGTCGCTCCACTTTGGGCAGACCTCGCAATTGGATCAGCTGATGATGCTACTGCCGTAGATCAAAGAACAGCATTTACGCAGACAGCTTGTGGAGCCGATGGTACAACCGCTGTGACTACAGAATGGTACAATTGTGACCTAGTAATGCCAGTAGGTACAGCAGCTCTAGATGACACTCTGCACTTCGAGTTTGTTGACAATACAACACGATTGGCTGCAACCGACACGATCCATATTGATCAAGTTAAGGTTTACAACGAAAGCCTTGTTATAGATGTTACAACCGACCTAACTGATGTGGATACATACGCTACCAACACAGAAAACGTGGGTGCGCCTGTTGAGGCATTGTTGAAAGACGGAGGATCCACAAAAGCCACCGGTTACTGGAGCACGTTAACAAACGGTGTTGCGACAACAAATTCGGCCTTTGTAAGATTCATTCCGACAACAGAGATTGAAGTGGCCAAGGGCGGTTCAAAGACTTTGACTCTTGAGACCAATACATCGACTCTGCTTAATGAAGACGACAATGTAAACGATAACGTAACCTTCTCAATCGGCCTTGGAACATCTTCCGAAGGTACTGTAACTGCAGGAGATATTAGATGGTTCGAAACCAATGCTATTGTTCAATGGCTTGGTTCCGTAACAAACTCAACCTTCAGCAGCAACACTCTCACATACTAATTGTTAGTTATTGAAGAGTTACGCTCGAACAGAGTAAAGAAAAAACCCCCGCTGAAAAGCGGGGGTTTTTTTTATTGTCCAAGTTCACTATAATGCAAACAAAAACATTAATATTTATTACATGAAAAACGCAAAGCCAATTGGAATAATTATTGCCATAACGCTCTTATTTCTATCTTCCTGCTCCGACGGTAAATGGAATAACCCAGATCCGAATATGCCTGAAGATGTAAGATCAAACCACGAAACTTTGCTGCAAAAGAGTCAGGAGGAGCTAAATCAGGATCCATCCAATATAGATGCCCAATTTGAGGTAGCTTTCAGATATCATCAACTTGGCGACTATAAAAACGCGGTCAGCGAATATAAAAAGGTTCTTGAGCTGGCACCGCACCATTTTGCAGCAACGAACAACCTTGCCGACATATATGAACAGGTAAAAGAGTACGACAACGCTGCAAAATATATTATGGAACTTTATAGCTACAATTCGGACAGTACGGAAGTATTAAGAGATACCGTGAGGATCTTGCTGGAAGCAAATATGCCGGATCAGGCGCAGCAGGCTTTGGAAAACTTTGTAAAATTAACAAAAGAAAATGTTACGCCAGAACTGCGCACACTTATTAGCGACCTTTATGAATCCATATACAATTACAACCAAAAACATGCGAAATAAAGCAATCATCGCTGCAGTTCTTCTTGTCTTTGGACAACCCGCGTTGGCATTTGCAAGCCCTGTGTTTACCGCGTACGACAATCAGACTTTTAGTCAAAATGCCACGTATCAGCAGCTCGTCACAATAACCGTTACAGAAGACCAGGATGGGGGCTACATAAAGGCGGGTTCAATAAAACTGCATATCCCGGATGAACTGGCAATGATTTTTGAAACCGAAAATACGAGCAAAGATGTTGTACTTTCCGGGACGGCTGTAACAAATGGCAGGACAGAGCAAAAGCCTGCAGTTACGTTTGAAAATAAAGATAAAACGCTTGCAATTCCAGTTGTGGAAGATTTTGCGTCCGGCGAGAGTATGACAATAAATTCTGTTTACGTGGAAGGATTCCATGCATCCCCGGGCCAATCATACAGCCTGTATTTCACAGTGAACGATGGAACTGAAAAATACTTCAGCAATAAATATGTGTACATACAACCGAGCAATTATGAAGATACCAATGTGCCTGACAAGCCAACAAACATTGCAGTTTCCGACACAACGGGAGGCGTAAAACTTTCCTGGACAGACCCCACCGACCTTGATTTACAGCAGATACATATATTGAGGGGATTAAACAATCTGCCTGTTGATGCCGGTAATCCAATAGTTGCGGTGGCGGGTGTACAGGAATATACAGATACAAACGTAAATGAGGGCGACACGGTAAAATACATTTTAAGAGCATCTGACGGCAAAAACGTAAGCGAAAACACCAACGAAATTCAGTTCGTTGTTGGATCCGGAAGTACAGCGCCCGCGGAGGAGCCGACCGAAGAGATGACGCCGCCTGCCGAGGAACCAACCGAAGAAGCGGCACCTGCAGAAGAAACACCCGCAGCGGAAGAATCACAGTATTGCGCAGGATTCACAGACATCCCCGCAGAGGACTCACATTGCGCGGTCATTACCTATGTATCGGACAACGGCATTTTTGAAGGTTACGATGACGGTACTTTCAAAGCCGACGCGGTTATTAATCGTGCTGAAGCTCTGAAAGTTATTGTTGAAGGGCTGGGACTCACTTTGTTGGAAGACGATGGAACGGACCTTGGATTCAGTGATGTGCAAAAGGGCGCCTGGTATATGCCTTATTTGAAGACGGCAAAAGAGGCCGGCATTATTGAGGGTTATCCGGATGGCACATTTAAACCGGAACAAAGGGTCAATTACGTGGAAATGATGAAGATGTTCCTGCTGGCCGCCGGAGCACAGTTACCCGAAGTTGCAGTAGACGCGGCTTGGTATCAGCCATATGTTCATTACGCAATAGCCAATGACCTGGTTGAATATCAGGATCTTGCGGCGGGTATGAAAC
>JAHJEW010000052.1 GCA_018825335.1 Patescibacteria group bacterium
GACACTCAAAGACGCAAGGATTCTTTTCCAGATGAGCGATCTGTTCGCTCGAGAATATTGTTCTCATGTGTTCTTTTGTTAATTGATATTAATTCTAACAAAAGAAAACCGACCTGTGTCCACTTTTTGGGGTACAGATCAGTGGTGCCGAGGGCGGGAATCGAACCCGCACAGTATTGCTACTACGGGATTTTAAGTCCCGCGCGTCTACCAATTCCGCCACCCCGGCACGAAGGCATTACTTTAAGCGGAAGGATTTTACGATGTTTTCAATAATATTGGAAGTTGATTCCGATTCGCCCGGGGAACTTGCTCCGGTTACAATGTAGGCGTTTTGGTCTTTTACGGCATATGTTTGCCAGTATCTGACCAGTTGATCCTGTGAAGTTTTCCTTGCATCGAAAACCAAAAAGTAGCCCGGAACTTCCTTATCTCCAATAACGATAGTTGATTCCTCCTTTTTAATGTCGCTGTAATCCACTAATCCGGATTTTTGTCTGTTACCAACAAGATTGGCGTACTCTCTGGAATCTGCGTTCTCCTCAAGACTTCTTTTAACAACGTTGACGTTGGCGGTGAAAGTTTCGTTTTTTACATTGTTTCTTATTACAACTACGGTTTCTCCCGGGACCTCGGATGTAAAGTCGTTTTTGTCTATTACTTCCCATCTGGTTGGAATGTTCAGGCTAAAGTCGTTGGTCTGGTAAACGCCTGTGTCCGATTCCGCGGTGGTGCTTGTTCCCGTATCCGATCCGAAATCAAAGCATCCTCCAAGAATGAATAAAGATATGATGGTCAATATAGAGATTGAGGCTTTAGAAATATTTTTCATGGTTTTATATTAAGGTTTAAATTTTTGGTTCCGGTACGTTTTTCAGGATTGATGTTTTGAGGAAAGTGAAAAGTTTCTCGCCCTGATACAAGCCGTTGATGGCGTGAACCTTGAGATTCTTTTTTATGAAATTAATGCCGACGCTGTTGTCGGTGACCGGGCCGGAGATCACATGCAGAGGCGTGCCGATAGTTTGACAAACTTCAAACAGTTTTACTGCTCCGAGCGGATCGCTGGCACAGCCGATATGTGCCGACATGTGCTGTTGAAATTCGTGATCCTGCAGAATATCTATGGCTCCGTATTCACCGAAAATTCCATCACCCAATTCTATAACAATATAATCCGGTTTTTTTTTGGACAGGTAATTGATGGCTCCTTTTGTGATCCAGATCGATGATTCGTTGGAGTCCGCAGTGGAAACGAAGCCCGCGTCAACTATAGAAACGGTTTCCCTCGCGCCATAATCTTCCATCTGCATGCAATCGCGCAGTGCAGCAATTCCGGCCACTTTGGCGCCGCTTACTTTGTATCCTTCCCTGGTCGCTTTCTTAATAATTTCACTGGCAACAGAAGTTTTGCCCGTGTTCATGCAGCTGCCGCTTACAATAATAAGCGGTACATTGCTTTTAATGCTTTTGGCCTGCGCGAACAGCTTATAATCGCGGATGTTTATTGGTTCCTTTTTTTTGTTGATAATCGCTCCCAAAACTTCCACCTTAAGCGGTTTACCCACCTCTTTAAGGTTGGCGCTGGTGCATATTCCAGCTACGCCACCAAGATTAAGGATATTAATTATGTCCCCGGTTTTCAGCTCATGCGGGACTTCACCGGCAAATCCTTTAAGAGCCCGTCTGTTTCCCAAAGTGACCACGAGTGTATCGTCGATATGGATAGTGGAAAACCTGCCGGTGGTCAGTTCCAGTTTGTTGTAAATCTTTTTATCCTCAAGAACTTTTACTGCAATAACGTATCCATCTTTCGATACAATTCGCTTGCTTATATTGAGAACATGTTTTAGAGGTACGTTTTTTGTGCTTGAAGATATTTTGTCGACGTGTATTTTCATACGGCAACTTTGAAGGTCTTCGGCATGTTAGCAGATAATGGTATAATAGGCGAGTTGGGAGGATTTTTTATTTATAATGTATTTTATTCGTAATGAAAAACAAAAAACTTCAGATTGGGCTGCTTGATTTTAGTAGTGTGTCCCGTCTTGCGCGTAGTGGAAAATCACCCGCTCCAAGAGAGATTCAGGTTTTAAGAAATGCGATTAAGCTGCGTGGTCATGTTCCGGTTATTTACAAGGTGCCCAAGTGTCAGATGTATTTTCATGAGCGTGAGGCGGAGATTCTTTATAATAACAAAAAAATCAAAGGTTGCGATGTTCTGATTCCTCGTGTTTCGATAACGTCCAATCTTACACTGGAGGTTTCCATTGTAAAGCAGTTTCAGTTGATGGGGATGCCCGTTATTAACGGCTATCTTCCGGTTCAGCGGGCGAAAAACAAACTCAGGACCCTGCAGATTCTGACGCAGCGCAATTTACCCGTACCGCGTACGGTGGTGGTTCGTCAGATTCAGTATATAGATGCGGCGATTGAGTGTATCGGGGGATATCCGGTGATTTTGAAATCCCCATATGGCTCTTTTGGAGCAGGAGTTGTGATTGTGGAAAGTCGCCGGTCACTTTATTCGGCGCTGGACGTTTTATGGATGAACATGAAATCAAATATTTTATTGATTCAGGAATATGTGGCGGAGGCCGATGGCAGCGATTACAGGGCTTTTGTAATTGGTAACCGTGTTGTGGCTTCAATGAAGCGTACCGCCCAAAAAGGGGAGTTCAGGTCGAATCTGCATTTGGGGGGACAGGCCACGGCTATTGAACTGACACCAGATGAGCAGAAAATAGCGATTCGTGCCACCAGGGCATTAAATCTGCAAATTGCCGGAGTGGATATTTTGCGTTCCAAAGATGGTCCCATAATTATGGAAGTTAACGCAAACCCAGGATTTCTTGGACTGATGGAAGTTACGGGCGTCGATGTGGCAGGTGAAATTGTGGATTTCGCGGCAAAATTGGCCGAAAAAAGCGGAAAGGAAAAAGTCTAGGCTTTGTGCCGGGTAACAATCTGGTCGATCAGGCCGTATGAGAGAGCCTCCTGCGATGACATAAAATAGTCGCGATCCGTATCTTTTTCGACGGTTTTAATTGGTTTCTTGGAATGTTCGGCCAGAATCTTGTTCAGGCGGTCCTTGGTTTTCATAATATGTTCGGCGTGAATGGAAATGTCGGTCGCCTGTCCCTGAATACCGCCCAAAGGTTGATGGATCATAACTTCGGCGTTTGGCAGTGCGAAACGTTTACCTTTGGCTCCCCCTGCCAGCAGAATAGCTCCCATGGAGGCGGCCAGTCCCACGCAAACTGTGGATACCTCAGGTCGAATCAACTGCATTGTGTCGTAGATGGCCAGTCCGGCGGTTACGTGACCACCCGGGCTGTGTATATATAAGGTAATGTCTTTTTTGGAATCTTCGCTTTCCAAAAAGAGCAGTTGCGCGATTATGTTGTTCGCGACGTTATCGTTGATGGCTGTTCCCAGAAAAACAACACGGTCTTTAAGGAGCCTTGAATAAATGTCATAGGCTCTTTCTCCGGCGTGCGTTTTTTCTATCACAGTCGGAATAAGGATACTTCCCTGAGTTTGATCAATATGCTTATCTTTTGGCATGTCGCTTGGATTTTTTAAGAAAATACTATGCTTTATTGTATCATATTTTGATTTTTGCGACTTCCGAACCGTATTGGCATATTGTTATATTATTTTTTGATTCGATAATAATTTATCAATAAAAAATAATATTGACTTTGCCTGAGCCCCTAACTACAATTCATCTGCTATTTGCGCAGTTTAGCTCAAATGGTGTCTTATATTTTGAGCCGAAAGGCCTGAAAGTTGTGAGGTTTGCGGTTCAGAAACGTTCTTTAACATCCAGTGTGTAATAGAGAAGTAGTGCCCTAACTATTTTTTCTTTGTAAAGTACAATTGAATCTCTCTTCGGAGAGAGAGCAATCAAACTTTTTATTTGAAGAGTTTGATCCTAGCTCAGGATTAACGCTGGCGGTGTGCATAACACATGCAAGTCGCGCGCCCAGCACCCTATCCACAAATTTCTCGGCGTCAGGATGGAAAAAATTCGTTAACCCCGCCATGGCGGGGTTCACTAGAATTTTTTCATCCTTCCTTGTGAAATTTGCGGCTAGAGTGCTGGGAGCGGCAAACGGGTGAGTAACACGTTGGGATCTGCCCCAGAGTCAGGGATAAGCCTCAGAAATGAGGTCTAATACCGGATGGTCTCGTAAGAGTAAAGCTTTTGCGCTCTGGGAGGAACCTGCGGCCTATCAGCTAGTTGGTAAGGTAACGGCTTACCAAGGCTATGACGGGTAGCTGGTCTGAGAGGATGATCAGTCACAATGGAACTGAGACACGGTCCATACTCCTACGGGAGGCAGCAGTGAGGAATCTTCCGCAATGGACGAAAGTCTGACGGAGCAACACCGCGTGGGGGATGAAGGCGGTTTCGTCGTAAACTCCTTTTCTGAGAGAAGAATTCTGACGGTATCTCAGGAATAAGCATCGGCTAACTACGTGCCAGCAGCCGCGGTAAGACGTAGGATGCGAGCGTTATCCGGAATTATTGGGCGTAAAGAGTTCGTAGGCGGCTAAATAAGTTGGATGTTAAAGCTTTGAGCTCAACTCAAACACGGTATCCAAAACTGTTTAGCTAGAGACAGGTAGAGGCAAGTAGAATTCTGCATGTAGGGGTTATATCCGTAGATATGCAGAGGAATACCAAAAGCGAAGGCAGCTTGCTGGACCTGTTCTGACGCTCAAGAACGAAAGCGTGGGGAGCGAACGGGATTAGATACCCCGGTAGTCCACGCCCTAAACGTTGAACACTAGGTGTTGGAGGTCTCGACCCCTTCAGTGCCGACGCTAACGCAATAAGTGTTCCGCCTGGGTAGTACGGCCGCAAGGCTAAAACTCAAAGGAATAGACGGGGACCCACACAAGCGGTGGAGCATCTGGTTTAATTCGACAATAAGCGAGGAACCTTACCTAGGCTTGACATCCCGAGAAGATCGCCGAAAGGTGATTGTGCCGTTAGGAACTCGGTGACAGGTGCTGCATGGTTGTCGTCAGCTCGTGCCTTGAGGTGTTCGGTTAAGTCCGTGAACGAGCGCAACCCTTGTCGCAAGTTGCATTTTTCTTGCGAGACTGCCGGTTCTAAATCGGAGGAAGGTAAGGATGACGTCAAATCAGCATGGCCCTTATGCCTAGGGCGACACAGGTGCTACAATGGCCGGTACAATGGGCAGCCAAGGAGCAATCCGGAGCTAATCCTAAAAACCGGTCCAAGTTCGGATTGAGGTCTGCAACTCGACCTCATGAAGTTGGAATCGCTAGTAACCGCATATCAGCCATGGTGCGGTGAATCCGTTCCTGGGTCTTGTACTCACCGCCCGTCAAGTCATGAAAGATGGTGGTGCCCGAAGTCCCCTTAGCTAATTTAGCGGGGGCCTAAGGCAAAACCATTGATTGGGACTAAGTCGTAACAAGGTATCCGTAGGAGAACCTGCGGATGGATCACCTCCTTTCTAGGAGACAACAGGAGCCGCATTTCGGTGCGCGCTCCAAGGTCGGGACTTTATTGGGTTTTCGCTTCGGCGAAACTCTGTAGAGTCGGCACCTTCTCTATTACACACTGGATGTTAAATTAGTATCCCTTTGAAAAGGATTTTTTTTGCTGTACAATTCTGCTGCTTTGGAATGTGAAAGTTTATTTGTGGGGTCTTAGCTCAGCTGGTAGAGCGCGCCCATGGCATGGGCGAGGTCAGGAGTTCGATCCTCCTAGGCTCCACCAAAAGTGAATACTTTCGATTTTAGCTGCGTCGACTGCAAAAATTTCTCTCTCGATGTATTTTTCAATACGTCTCGGTCGAAATTTTTTTGTCTCCTTGTAAAATCGAAAGTATTCACTTTTGGTGCGTTTTACGTTGTCACGTACCGCGGTTTGCGCGTTTTTCTTGCAAAAAAGATCTGTATATATATAATTCCCTTTGCCCTTGTGGGGCATTAGCTCAGCTGGTAGAGCGCCTCGTTTGCACCGAGGAGGTCAAGAGTTCGAGTCTCTTATGCTCCACCATTTGTAATGCGGGCGTGTAGCTCAGGTGGTTAGAGCGCGTCACTGATAATGACGAGGTCGGAGGTTCAAGTCCTCCCATGCCCACCATTTATTCGGATTTTATGGACAGGGTTCTTGTATTTGTTTTCGGATTGCCGCTTGGTATATTAATTATGGTATTCCGTTTTCATCTTAAGCAGTTTACAGGAGATATTGCCTGGGCTGAGCAGTATTTAGGCTCGGGTGGTACATATAACCTGTTTATTTTGATCGGCCTTGTTGTAAGTATACTGTCGGTTATGTATGCATTCGGTACTTTGCAGACTATTATCGGTGGAACGTTCGGAACTATTTTTTAAGGAAGGTGCGTTGCCAGTTACTAAAAAATATTTCTTGACTTCACATTATGGCTTCCTTATAATCGGGTGGCTTTGATTTCGTATAAGTAAACATATTACGAACTTTTTGGATCACAATTTGCGCATACTTCTCAGCTTTAAGTTTTGTAGGTTTTGATGGTTAGACATCCAAATCTTAAGGTTAGGGAGTGTGCGTAGCACACTCTTTTTTTTGCTCATTGAAAACTAGGTGCACAAAAAATAATGTAAAATTACTGAAAATAATAATTAGCGAGAGTTTTTACTCGTAGCTAGTTAAAATGACAAGTTATAATATAAGTTACTCAAGTGCATAGAATGGATGCCTCGACACCAAACTTCGATGAAGGACGTGATTAACTGCGATAAGCCTCGGTGAGCTGTTCAATAAGCTTTGACCCGGGGATTTCCGAATGGGGAAACCTTACCGGAGTAATGTCCGGTAGCCTCCACTTTATTGTGGGGGAGATTACTGGGGGAACTGAAACATCTTAGTACCCCAGGAAAAGAAAGCAACCGCGATTCCCAAAGTAGCGGCGAGCGAAATGGGAACAGCCCAAACTTCTTGTGCGTGATAGGTTACAGCCGTTTCACAAGGAGTGTTATAGGAGCGCTGACTGTTAACTGTAAGTGACGGCAATATGTTGTTCTGTTATTCGAATGAGCCTGGAAAGGCCAACCAAAGACGGTAATAGTCCGGTAGATTAAAACAGGTCAATATGTTGATGCGATTTCCTGAGTAGGGTCGGACACGTGAAATCCGGCTTGAATTCGGGAGGACCACCTCCCAAGGCTAAACAGGTTTGGTGATCAATAGTGAACTAGTACCGCGAGGGAAAGGTGAAAAGCACCCCGGTTAGGGGGATGAAATAGACCCTGAAATTCTATGCATACAACGAGTGGGAGCCCTTTGGGGTGACCGCGTACTTATTGGAGAACGGACCATCGAGTTAGCTGTATGGCGCATTAGGTTAAGGGAGTTACACCCGAAGCCATAGTGAAAGCGAGCCTGAATAGGGCGAAATCAGTGTCATACACTAGACCCGAAACCGAGTGAGCTACCCATGGACAGGCTGAAGATCATCTAGCGATGATTGGAGGGCCGAACACACGGATGTTGCAAGATCCGGTGATGATCTGTGGGTAGTGATGAAATTTCTATCGAACTCGGAGATAGCTGGTTCTCCCCGATATAGTTTTTGGACTAGCCTTTTGTTAAAGCCGTCAGGGGTAGAGCTCTGTTTAGGCTAGGGGACGAAATAAGTCTACCAAACCTAGATAAACTTCGAATACTGAAGGCCTCTTTCAAGGGAGTCAGTCCGGGACAGCCAAGTGCCTCGGACGTGAGGGGAACAGCCCAGATCGTCGTCTAAGGTCCCTAATAGAATCTAAGTGTTAAAGGATGTGAAATTACTTGTACAACCAGGAGGTTGGCTTAGAAGCAGCCATCCTTTAAAGAAAGCGTAATAGCTCACTGGTCTATGTGATTTCGCGCCGAAAATTCAACGGGGCTCAAGATTCTAACCGAAGACACGAGTTTGGTAGTGTGAACTTTGTTCGTTTTGATAGCGAATAAGGTTCACACTGCCAAGCGGTAGGGGAGCGTTCTTATTGCAGTGAAGCTGCGCTGTAAGGCGTGGTGGAGCGATAAGAAGTGAAAATGATGGTATGAGTAACGTTTTAAGCTCGATGAAAAATCGGGCCACCGAAAACCCAAGGTTTCCCAAGCAACGTTAATCGACTTGGGGTTAGTCGGTCCTAAGGTGAGGCCGAAAGGCGTAGCTGATGGATAACAGGTTAATATTCCTGTACAACCTTATTTTCGCCCAAGCAAAACATTTTGCAACTACTGAAGCCAATTTCTCACTTCGGTGAGAATGCGGACGACGTGGAAGCGGATGTGGCGCTAGCTCAGGGGGGACGCATCAGGATATTTGGAGCGTGTTAATGAATTCACGTACAAGTGTTTAGCTTATGCTTTCGCAGGTAAATCCGCGAGAGTTCGCGAGGCATTATGTAAAACACTTCCCGCGAGGGGAGCGATTCCAAAGACTTCAGGTGCCAAGAAAATCCCCGGTAGCGAGAAAATGAGGTTACCGTACCGCAAACCAACGCTGGTGGGTAGGTAGAGAATACTAAGGTGATCGGGATAACTTGCGCTAAGGAACTCGGCAATACAGCAGGTGTAACTTCGGGATAAACCTTGCCGTCTGAAAGCATTTTATGTTTTTCATTCGGCCTCAGTAAATGACTTCACGCAACTGTTTACCAAAAACACAGGTCTCTGCAAATCCGTAAGGATATGTATAGGGGCTGACGCCTGCCCAGTGCCAGAAGGTCAAGAGGAGGGGTGTATGCTCTGAATCTAAGCCCTGGTGAACGGCGGCCGTAACTATAACGGTCCTAAGGTAGCGAAATTCCTTGTCGGGTAAGTTCCGACCCGCACGAATGGCGTAATGGTGTGAAGACTGTCTCGGCGCAAGACCCGGTGAAATTACATTATTGGTAAAAATGCCAATTAACCATGGTAGGGCGAAAAGACCCCGTGCAGCTTTACTACAGCTTGACATTGAGTCGAGATATATTTTGCGCAGGATAGATGGGAGGCTATGAAGCATAGACTTTGGTCTGTGTGGAGCCATCCTTGAGATACCATCCTTGATATATTTTGCCTCTAACTTGCAGCGTTAATCCGCTGTAAAGACAGTGTTTGGTGGGTAGTTTGACTGGGGCGGTTGCCTCCTAAAGAGTAACGGAGGCGCGCAAAGGTTCCCTAAGTCTGGATGGAAATCAGACTGATAGTGTAATCGCACAAGGGAGCTTAACTGTAAGACTGACACGTCGAACAGATGCGAAAGCAGGTGATAGTGATCCGATATTTCCACGTGGGTGGGATATCGCTCATCGGACAAAAGTTACGCCGGGGATAACAGGCTGATAGCGCCCAAGAGTTCATATCGACGGCGCTGTTTGGCACCTCGATGTCGGCTCGTCGCATCCTGGGGCTGGAGAAGGTCCCAAGGGTTGGGCTGTTCGCCCATTAAAGCGGTACGCGAGCTGGGTTCAGACCGTCGTGAGACAGGTCGGCCTCTACCCTCCATGGTCGCAGGAAATTTGAGAGAAGTTGCCCCTAGTACGAGAGGACCGGGGCGAACGAACCTCTAGTGTATCAGTTGTCGTGTCAACGGCACTGCTGAGTAGCTATGTTCGGACGGGATAACCGCTGAAAGCATCTAAGTGGGAAGCCCTGCTCAAGATTAGATTTCCCCATAGTCTCCTGGAAGATTACCAGGTTGATAGGCTTCAGGTGTAAGCACAGTGATGTGTTCAGCCGAGAAGTACTAATAGACAATTGTCTTATATATGATTTGTCAAATTTAACTAGCTATGAGTGGAAGCTCATGGCTTACATTACATTAAAAGGCACCATCTTGGTGGCTTTAGAGAGTTGGGTACACCTGTTCCCATCCCGAACACAGAAGTTAAGCAACTCTTCGCCGATGATACTCGTGTTATCAATACGGGAAAAGTAGGTCGCCGCCAAGATGGTGCCTTTTAAGTTACCACGTTTTGTTCTTCGTCCCTGATAACGTTGGTTTCTTCGATGTTTTTCAGTTTCTGGTATCTGGCAGCCATAGGGTTATAGCTGTTATAGAAAAGTTCAATGAGTTGTCTTGAATTAAGTTCCTCCACGTTTAGGCCGCAGTTCTCAAGTCCGACCTTAACGGTATTTACTCTTTGTGAAAGCTTTTTCTTTAATTCGTTAAATTCGTTGCGACGCTTTTTAACTTCGGAATAATTATCTTTGGGATTCATGTTTTGAAAAAACTTTTGAAACATGTTTAGTTTCTCCGCCCTGAAAGGGTCGTATGGTACAATCACATAGAATTCTTTTTCCATAATGTCCGCGTATTCCACCAGTTTGGAAATGTATTCTATGTATTCGAATGTTTGTTGCTGAAGCAGCTGATTTGTTTGTTTTTCTCCCGTTTTTCGCAGGTTGTCCAGATAGTTGTCTATATCAAGTTTTTTTGAGCGAACCACAATCTGAATGGGGAATTCCAGCGTGTTCAGAAAACCCTGATAGGAGTAGATAATGGCGTTTTGTTCTTCTTCCGATTTCAGGTTGAAGTTGATGCTGGAAACCTTGAGAATACTTCGTAATCCTCCGTTTTTAAGAATGACGGTGGTTTCTCTTATTTCCGCTATTTTTAAAAATGTTTGCGTGCTTGCAAGCGGGGTTTTTTGTGCCTGTTTTATCGAATCTTTGGTCTTTTTTTCTTTAGCCATATTTTTTTATAATTTTTTTTTGTTTTTTTCATCTTCCAGAAACTTCGAAAGTTTTTCTTGTTTTTCGGTTATTTTATTTATTTGATCTTCTTTTTTTGATATTTTCCTTTTCATGCTTTCGGGTTCAAGGTCCTTGATGATTTCCGCGGAGGATTTGATCCAGATTCTTTTACGGGGTAAAAGAGAGAATTCTATCCATCTTAAAACCCATTTGGTAAAACTAAGGTCGAGAGGTCTTACGAAAGCGAAGGCTATTGTAATGATGGTTACAATCGCTACGGGTGGCAACCAGGTAATCCAAAGGTAGAATTTTGCCAATGCCGTGAAGATGGCATAGCCGATGGTTCCGCCTATAGCGCAGATGATCATCTGCTTGAGTGTGAGCGGCCCTACGATTTTATCTTCCCGTTGTACGTTTTGCGGAACTTTAAACTGCACGTGTCAAAATGAATGAATAATCCTATTAGTATACCAAAAATTGCTTTAGTCTTCAATGTTTGCTAGCATTCGCGGAGCGAGGCGAAGCCGAGCGGAGCGATATTATGAGCTTTATGAATACAAAAAATATCAGGAATTTCTGCATTATTGCCCATATTGATCATGGAAAATCGACTTTGGCGGACAGATTGCTGGAGCTTACGGGAACTGTGAGCAAAAGGGATATGAAACATGCCCAGATGTTGGATACTATGGAGCTGGAACAGGAAAGAGGTATAACTATCAAGTTGCAGCCGGTGCAAATGGAGTTGGAGCGTGATCGAACAAATTTTGTACTCAACCTGATTGATACACCCGGCCATGTTGATTTTACTTATGAGGTTTCCCGCAGTCTGGCAGCATGCGAAGGCGCAATTTTGATTGTGGATGCGACGCAGGGGATTGAGGCTCAGACCCTTGCTAATTGTTATATGGCCCTGGATCACAATCTGACTATTGTTCCGGTTTTAAATAAAATTGATCTGCCATCGGCGGATGTGCCGGCGCGCGCGATTGAGATTGAAAATACATTGGGTATTAAAAGAGATGAGATTATTGCCATATCGGCCAAAGAGGGGACCAATGTGGAGAAAGTCCTTGATGCCATTATTGACAGACTCCCCCCTCCTCCCCAGACGCATGAAGGTGATGAAACTAAGGCGCTGATTTTCGATTCGGTTTATGATTCATACAGGGGGGTTGTTTTGTATGTGAGGGTGATGTCCGGCGAGCTTAAGCGTGGTGATACAATTTATCTTCTTCATAACCGGCGGCAGCTGGAAGTTATTGAGGTTGGCCATTTTAAGCCTCAATATTTGAGCGTGGATGTGCTGGGATCCGGTGATGTAGGTTATGTGGTTTCGGGACTTAAGGATGTTAAAGATGCCCGAACCGGTGATACGATCTGGAAGCAGGGAACAAAGTCTTTAAAGGTCGATGAGGCAAGGCCTCTGGCGGGATATAAAGAGGTTAAACCGTATGTTTTTGCCAGTATTTATTGTACCGAAGGCGACGATTTTCCTTTGCTAAGAGATGCTCTGGACAAACTGCATTTAAGCGACTCGGCCTTGACTTTTGAGCCGGAACAGTCGGGTGCGCTGGGACACGGTTTCCGGTGTGGGTTTTTGGGGCTTCTGCATCTGGATATTGTGCAGGAGCGACTTGAGCGCGAGTATGATCTAGATCTGATTGTGACGGCGCCATCGGTGTCTTATATTGCGATTTTGAAGGATGGTGAGGAGCTTTTTGTGGCCAATCCGGCGGATTTACCCGATCCGTCCAAGATCCTGGCGATTAAGGAGCCATGGGTGAAGGTGGAGGTTTTGACACCAAAAGATTATGTGGGAGCAATTATGCAGATGTCGCTTGAGAAAAGGGGAATAAATAAGAGTATGCAGTATATTGATGAGAATCGTGTGATTGTTTCTTTTGAAATGCCTCTTGCTTCCATTGTTATTGATTATTTTGATCTTTTAAAAAGCGTAACTTCCGGTTATGCCTCAATGAATTATGAGTATCTTGAATATAGGGAGGGCAAACTGGTTAAGCTGGATATTTTGGTGGCCGGACAAAAGGTGGATGCGCTTTCGTCCATTGTGCACAGGGAACAGGCTTTTTATATTGGAAGCGCTCTTACAAAAAAGCTTAAAGAACTTATTCCAAGGGCGCAGTTTGAAATCGCGATTCAGGCGGCGATTGGCAGTAAGATTGTTGCAAGGGAAACTATCAGCGCCATGCGCAAGGATGTAACTGCAAAACTGTATGGCGGGGACAGAACGCGCAAAGATAAGCTTTTGAAGAAGCAAAAAGCGGGTAAAAAACGTCTAAAGAAGATCGGGAAGATTGAATTGCCACAGGAAGCTTTTATGGCGATTTTGAAAAAATAATATGTTGTTTGTTGATGTAGAAGCAGCTTTGTGGCTGGTCTTTTAGCTGATTTTATGGTAATATATACGGATATTTTTGTATCTATCCGGCTATTATTATTATGCAAAACGCTGACTTCTCATCGGGTAAAAGAAAAATCGGCCAAAAAATATTCTTTGCTTTTATTGTTGCCGGGCTTGCTGCGCTTGGTGTCTATTTGTTTGCAGGGGAGGGAATTTTGTTTAATCCCGGTCAAAATGGCAATTCACACGTTGTAATGCGCGCGGAAAATGAGGTTTTGAGCATAGGCTATGCTTTTTATCCAGACAGCCTTGAGCCGACCCATTTTGATCAGGTTACGCGTAATTATCTGGTGCAGATATATGAAAGCCCGGTGCGCACTGACGGTAATTTGAATATTAAACCGGGCCTGGCTGTTTCATGGGGTCTTTTGGATCCACTCACCTGGGAACTAAGGCTAAGGCCGGATGTGAAGTTTCATAATGGTAAAGCTTTGGAGCCGGCAGATGTGATTTATAGTATAAATCGGGCCGCGGGTTATGAAGATTCTCAGCTTAAGGATTTGTTGAATACGGTTGAATCGGTAGAGGCTGAGGGATCCGACAAGATTTTAATTCATACGCGTGTGGCTGATCCGCTGCTTTTGAACAAACTGGCTGTAACGTTTATTTTCCCTGCGGAATATGAGGATTTTTCTGTTCCGGTGGGTACCGGGCCTTATAAATTTATCGAATATGAAAGCGGTGAAATGCAGCTTGAAAGAAACATTGCATATTGGGGTACACTGCCTGCTTTTAATAAAGTGAGTTTAAGGGGGATTCCCGATAAGCGCGAGCGGCTTTCAGCACTTGAAAGTGGAGATATAAAGCTATTGGCCAATGTGCCGCCTTCGGCGGCATGTGAGGAGTGTGAACAGATTAAATCTGATAACGTTGCGATAAAATCGATTCCGAGTCTTGAAGTCAGTTTCTTGATGTTCAATCTGAAGAATCCGCTTTTTGGACTGCATGATCTAAGGGAGGCGCTTACTCATGTTTTTGACGCGGGTGTATTTGAAGATATTGCTTTTGGATTTGCCAAATCCGCCAATCAGTTTGTGAGTAGCGGAGTGTTTGGGTTTGATCCGTCTATCGATGATAAAGATTTTGACATGGATAGTGCAAAAAAGTTGATCGATCAGGCTTTGGGTAAAACTTTTAGCCGCGCTGTGATAGTTTTTGATTATCCGGAAGGGCTTGATGCAATTGGGCAGTATGTTCAGTCTCAGCTTTCCGATTTAGGCATTGATGTTCAGCTGAATCCGATAAATAGCGCGGAGCTTCAGCAAAAGATTTTAAGCGGCGAATCCGATTTTTATTTCTTGGGATGGCGCAGTGAACTTGGTGATGCCAGTGATTTGCTTTTGGCGGTTGCTCATAGTCGCGATCGGGTCAGCGGTTATGGACTTTATAACGGCAGCAACTATGTGAATAAAAAAGTTGATCAATTGATTGAGGCGAGCCGGGAAAATTTTGATGTGGAGGCTCGATTGGCGCAACTTCAGGAAGCGATGGAAATTATAACAGATGAAGATATTATTGGGATTCCGCTTTTTGAGTCGGAGACGATTTTCGCCTACGATAAAGGTCTTGGTTTTGAGCCGCGAGTTGACGGTTACATAATCGCATCAGAAATAACATAAGCTTATGCATTCTCTAAAAACAAAACTTATTGCCTGGATTAGTGTGCTGATCATTATTTTATTCGGGATCAGCGCAGGGCTGTTTTTGGGCGAAAAGCAGCGGGAATTGACGGAAGATATTTTTGTTAATGCCAGGTCTTTTGCCGAATTGACGGCCGGATCGGTTGTGGCCGATTATAAGCTATATCTTCCACAGGAAAGTTTTATTTATTTCAATAGGGAAATAAAGGCGACTTTTGCCAAATTTCAGGATCTTTCCGGGATTAAAGTTATAAGTTATAAAGGTGAGCTGGCTTATGATTCGGCTACGGAAGGCGAAAAGCAGTATTTGGGTACGGCGCGTATGGTTATTGATCAAAATATGCTAAAGCAGGTTGCGTCCAGAAATCCGTCCGTGATGACTCTTGATAGTCAAAGGGTTGTTTATCTGAAGAAAAACGATGATGGCTTGATATCTTATGTTGATGAAAATGAAATGCCTGCTCCGGCGCTGGCGCCCGATGAAAAAATCGCTTATCTGGTACAGCCGGCTACAAATGATTATGCTGTTGTTTATGGCATAACTTACGCGAATTTACAGGATCGGGTCAATCAGACGATTATGAGGAGTCTGCTTCTGGCTTTGTTTGGTGTCGGTACGGGAATATTAATCGCCTATTTGTTTGCGGCGGGAATTACAAGGCCCCTAAAGAAACTGACCGAAGGCGCCGGGATTATAGCAAAGGGTAATTTTAAGCACAGAGTGGAGGTTAAAACCAGGGATGAAATTGCGACGCTGGCGGGAGCTTTCAACAGCATGGCGCAGGATCTTGAAGTTAGTACCAAGGCACTTATTTATAAGGAGCGTGTGGCCAAGGAGCTTGAAATTGCCGCCGGAATTCAGAAAGATCTTTTGCCGAAAGTTATTCCTTCCATTGCCGGACTTGATATTTCGGCGGGGCTGCTCCCGGCGGAAGAGATCGGTGGTGATTGTTATGACTTTCTTAAGCCAAATGATAATAGTCTACTTATGTATCTGGGTGATGTAACAGGGCATGGGGTTGCTTCCGGAATTGTGGGATCTATTGTTAATGCTTTGATATACAATTATTCGGATGCGGTGGATCTTAAAGAGCTCCTGGTTAGGATTAACAGTATTTTGAAGGAGAAAACAACATCGAATATGTTCATTACTATGGTTATGCTGCATTGGGATGCGACCATGAGACATTTGAAGTACGTTAGTGCCGGTCATGAGCAGATGATTCATTTTTGCGCAAAGGATGGCAAGGTTTCGCTTCTGCCTCCCGGAGGGCTGGCTCTTGGGATGATGCCTAATATTAGTGAGCTTTTGGAGGAGCGGTCATTGGTTCTTGAGGAAGGGGATGTGCTGGTGGCTTACAGTGATGGTATTCCTGAAGCCTGGAAAAATGAAAAAGAGATGTATGGTATGTCGGGACTTAAAAGGGCGGTAAGCGAATATGGCCGTCTGGAAAACGCTCTGGCAATTCGTAATGCACTTCTTTCCGATGTTAAGCAGTATTCCGGGAATTGGAAACAGATGGATGATATGACTTTAATGGTACTTAAGCGGACCGAGAAAGATCCGCGGCTTTATAATGGACCGGTGCCTCCTGTTACGGTTTAGGCTTTGGCGCCCGGCACGGGAAATTTCAGGGCCATTTCCGTAACCTCCGATTTTATTTCGGCAAGTTTTTGGTCGTTTCCGTGATTTTTCATAGCGGCGTTCATCCATGCGACGATCTGGCGCATTTCGGGTTCTTTAAGACCACGGGTCGTCATGGCCGGTGTTCCGATACGGATGCCGCTGGGATCCAGTGGTGGGCGGGGATCGTTTGGAATCATGTTCATGTTGCAGGTGATTCCGGCTTTATCCAGAGCAATCTGGGCCTCCTTACCTGTTATTCCGTGGGTGGTTACATCGATTAACAACAGATGGTTGTCTGTTCCGCCGAACATTAGTCTGTAGCCGAGCTTGTTGAATTCTTCCTCGAAAATTTTAGCGTTGGCTTTGATTTGTCTGGCGTAATCTTTGTATGCCGGCTCGAGGGCTTCCTTAAATGCAATTGCTTTTGCGGCGATGTTGTTTTCGTGCGGGCCTCCCTGAAAACCCGGGAATACGCTTTTGTCGATTTTTTTGGCGAAAGGTTGTTTGCAAAGTATAAGGCCGCCGCGGGGGCCGCGCAGGGTTTTGTGGGTGGTGGAGGTAATTATGTCGAAGTAAGGCACCGGATTGTTCATTTCACCGGCGGCTATGAGTCCGGCTATGTGCGCTACATCGGCCATGGTCATGGCGCCGACTTTGTCGGCGATCTTTTTAATGTTTATATAGTCGATGTCGCGGGAGTAGGCGCTGTAGCCAACCAAAATCAGCTTTGGTTTGTGCTGCATGGCCATGGCCTCAAGATCGTTGAGGTCTATTTCCCCCGCGGCGTTGGTGTGATATCTGACAAAATTGAAGATTTTTGCCATGTGGGTTACGGGGTGACCATGGGTGAGGTGTCCGCCGTGAGACAAATCCATTCCAAGAATGGTGTCGCCCGGCTCCAGTATGCCAAAATAAACCGCTATATTTGCAGGAGCTCCGGAAAGAGGCTGAACATTGGCGTGATCGCATCCAAAAAGCTGTTTAACTCTTTCAATGGCCTGACTTTCCACGACATCTATGTTTTCGCAACCGCCATAGTATCTTTTTCCGGGGTAACCCTCGGAATATTTATTTGTTAAAACAGATCCCAGCGCTTCCAGCACCGCCACAGACACGTAGTTTTCGGAAGGGATCAATTCAATTCCTTCACGCTGTCTTTTTTCTTCATGTTTAATAGCATCGTAGATCACAGGATCGTACGATTTTATTGATGTCATATCCATGAAAATGGTGGTTAAGGATTTGGAATGTGGATGATATTCGCTTCCGTTATTATTAGATCGACTTTTTGATCGTGATCTTCGCCCGCGATATTCTCAACGATCTGGAACTGATATGCAATCCCAATTTTTGTGCAGTTGAGCTTTAAAAGCAATCGGTCGAAAGAGCCTCCGCCATAGCCTATACGGTTGCCGTCAAGCGCGAAGGCCACTCCTGGAATTATGGCCAGATCGATTTTTTCGAGGGGAATTTTTTCAAGATCTTCTTTTGGTTCCGGAATGCTAAAGGTTCCTTTTTCCAGATCGTCCAGAGATTTGATGTGATAGAGGATTAAAGATGAATCGGACTGATTTAAACGCGGCAGAATGAAGTTTTTACTGCCTTTGTATTTATTGAAGAGCTGCGAAAGATCCACTTCGCCGTGGATTGCTATATAGATGAGAATATTTTGCGCATTTTGAAATTCAGGCAGTTTTTCGATCGTTTCAATAATTTTTTTATCTTTCGGCGCTTTATCACGCGGGGATTGCTGTGTTCTTTTATATAGTATTTGTTCACGGATTTGTTTTTTCATGGTTCAATTAAAACATAATATATTGTTACTTTAAAGATGTTTCGCTAAAATAGGTGGGCTTCTTTCCCATGCGCAAGTGGCGGAACTGGTAGACGCGCCACCTTGAGGGGGTGGTGGGCTTTAAGCTCGTGGAGGTTCAAGTCCTCTCTTGCGCACCAAAGAACTAGAAAAGTTTACTTCTATAGAAGTATAGTATCCCAAGAATTGAAGAGATGATCAAAATACCCATGACTATCAGGAAGGCGTGGGGTGAATCCTGGTAGGGGAGCGAAAGGTTCATGCCGTAAATGCTTGCCACGAGTGTGGGGATCATGAGTATGATTGTGATGGAGGTGAGCGTTTTTACGGTGCGGTTTACCTCGTTGGAAATGATGGTGGAAAAAGTGTTTGTGGTGTCTATGACTATGCGGTCATAGATCTTGGTCGTTTCAATGGCCTGTTTGGTTTCGTCCAAAACGTCTTCTATCAGTTCTTCGTCTTCTTCGGTGGAATTGAACAGTTTGCGTTTTGCCAGTTTTTCCACGACGTAATTATTGGAACGGAGTGAGCGGTTAAAGTAGGCCAGTGATTTTCCAATGTCCATAAGCCTTGTGATTTGTTCGTTCTGGGCGGATTTTTCCAGATGGTTTTGTGCAATGGTGATGCCGGAGTTTATGACTTTGAGATAGCGCAGATATATTTTGGAAGAAAAGAGCATTAGTTTCATAATCAGGCGCTGCTTTTGGGCGGTATTTATAATTTTATTGTTATCGAAATTTTTCAGTTTGAGCCTTAAATAGTTCATAACGTCATTTTTGCCGTCGCTGATGGTGATGACATAATCGCGGTTGTACAAAATACCCAAAGGTACCACGGCATATTCCCCAAGGCTGCTGTTGGGCTGGTTAAGAGGAGTCTGTATAAGTATAAACTGGAAATCTTCCTCTTCCTCCACTTTTGGTACTTCGTCGGTGTCTTTTACGGAGATGAGTACTTCTTCCGGAATCTCAAAGAAGGGTTTTAATTCTCTTAAATCTTCTTCGGTAGGTGCCTGTATGTCGATCCAACAGCCCGGTTGAGGCTTTTTTGGATTGGCAAGTTTTCCCCGCACGGTATTGTAGATTTTGTACATGCGTGCAAATTATAGGCTTAAGTAATATAGATTTTTTAAATCCAGTTGAAAAGTGTAAATTGCTGTGATAAGTTTTTCTGGCCCTTTAAAGGAAGATCTTTTTGGACGCTTAGCTCAGTTGGTAGAGCACCTCGTTTACACCGAGGGGGTCAAAGGTTCGAGCCCTTTAGCGTCCACCATAGGAATTTCCAAGTATTTTCAGGCATAAATCTTTAATTGCGTTGGCCGATATTTTGGCGTGTTCATATAAATCCTGCGATGTACCGGAAAGCTGATACTCTCTTACCGCAATGTTTTCAAAAACCTGAGGGCAAACATTTTCCTCCATAAGGTATTTTGCAAGTTGGGAAGATAGGCCGGAAACCGCGTTGTGGTCCTCCGCTGTTATTACTTTGCCTGTTTTCTTTATTGAATCCAGTAAAGTTTGATCAAATTTTTTGATCGATGTTGCGGCGATCAGTTCAATCGATAATTCCGAATGTTCCTGTTTAATCTGATCAAGAGCTTTTATAGATTCGGCAACAATCGCGCCCGTGGCTACAATGGTGAGGTCGTTTCCGGCGCGGATTATATCGGATTTGCCGTATTCATATTTATAATCGGTTCCATAAAAAGGCGTACCGTCTTCTTTTGTGATCACGGGATACTTGTGCCTTCCCATCCGTACATAAAAGTTTCCGTAGTGCGAGGCTACAAAGCGGATAATGCGGTCTGTCTGATTGGGGTCGGCGGGTTCGATTATCATGGTATTGAAAAATCCCAGGAAAGAGCTTGTATCGTCCAGGGCCTGGTGGGTTGGACCGTCTTCGCCGACGGAAAGTCCGCAATGGGTTGACACCATTTTTACATTGGTGCAATTAATATCGTTAACTCTGACCTGATCTTTGGCGCGGCTGGTCATAAATGCGCCAAATGTTGAGCAAAAGGGGATGTATCCTGCCAGGCTCAATCCACCCGAGACGGAAAGCATGTTTTGTTCGGCGATGCCCACTTCAATATGTTGCTCCGGCAAATTTTTGGCTACGCCGCCGGTTTTTACGGAATCGCGCAGATCAGCGCTCAGAGCAAGAACGGATTTGTTTCTTTTGGCGAGATCCAGGAGAGCGGCTCCATAGGCGCTGCGGCAGTCTGTGGTTTCTTCCGTGCCGTATAAGACCGGTTCTCCCTCGTCGATCTGCATCGGCTTTAGGCTTTCTGTAAACTTGGGATCAGCCGGGCTCCACTTCACAATTTCTTTTATATGTTTAAGTTCCTCTTTCTCTTCATCGGTCAGTGCCAGTTTGGAAAGGGCCAGGTCGGCCATATCCGGTTTTGGAGCGTTGCCGTGCCAGGTTGATTTGAGGTTTTTGCCTTCGGTTTCCATGTAATCGACTCCTTTACCCATAATTGTGTGACCAATAATGACAACCGGTTTCCCCGTGACTTCGTATGCCTGACCAATGGCTTTCCACATTGCCGCAAAATCGTGTCCGTCAGCCTCTATAACGTGCCATTTTGCCGATTTGAAAATAGCGGGCAGATCCAGCGGCATGATTTCTTCAAGACTGGCGGTGAGCTGAACTTCATTGTAGTCAATGAAAGTTATCAGGTTGTCCAGCTTGTATTTGGCCGCGAAATGGGTCATTTCGTAAACCTGTCCTTCCTGGGCTTCTCCGTCTCCCATCAAAGCAAAAACTTTTTCGGATGAACCGTGCAGTTTTTCTGCAAGCGCAAAAGCCGCTGCGACCGATACACCTATGCCAAGCGGACCGGTGCCATAGTAAACTCCCTTAACGTGACGGGTGACATGCCCTTCATAAATGCTGCCAAGCTGGCGAAAAGTGTTAATAACATCATCTTTTGGTATATAGCCTATTTCCGCCAGAATGCTGTAAACCGCGGGTGAAATGTGGCCGTTGGAAACAACGATCTTTTGGCCGGATTGAGAGATTATGAAAGAGTATAAAAGTGAAAGATAGTCTATGCAGGAAAGAGAACCACCAGGGTGTCCGCTCTGCGCTTGTTTGAGCATGGCGATGATTGTTCCCCTGCATGATTTTGCCACTGTTTCCAGGAATTTTATTTGTTCTTGGGACAGGTCTTGTCCGATTTTAGGTATTTCCATTTTTAAGACAGTAATTTTTTTGTGATTTGTTTGGAAAGTTCCACTCCCGGCTGGTTGAAGGCGTTGACGCCGAAAAATTCTCCCAGAAAAGATGTTGTGCTCTCAAAAAGCATGAACAGGCCGCCCAGAGTTTCTTCATTGATTTTATCAATTGCTATTTCAATATTGGGCCGGTCGTTTTTGGTAAGGGACTGTGCGGTGCCTTCCATCTCTGTAAGAAGCAATTTGTTGAAAGATACGTTGTTAAGGTATTTCAGGCTTTCTTCCTGCGGATGAAGGTTTGGAATGTTTGCGTCGACGGCTGGCTTTTCAACTTTAATAAAAATATGCAGTTTGTCATTTGGTCCATCGTTCCAGAGCTGACTTTGTGAGTGTTGATCGGTTGCACCAAGCGCATTCACCGGTGTTATGCCTACTCCGTTTTTGCCGATGCTTTCCGCCAAAAGTTGTCTGTACCAGTCGGTGAAGCGAATTAACTTTTGCGCGTACGGCATCATGACATTGATGGTTTTGCCTTTATTGTAGAGAAGATATTGAATCGATGCCAGGCGAAAAGGGAGATTTTCATTTGGATTTTCAGATAGAAAAGCTGTACGCATGTTTTTGGCGCCGGCCATTATATTTTCTATTTTCAGGTTTATCAGACGGGCCGGCAAAAGGCTTACGGCTGTAAGTACCGAGAATCTGCCACCCACGTTTTCCGGGACTTCAAAGGTCAGAATGCCTTCTTCGGTGGCGATTTTACGCAGGAGTCCCTGATCCGGATCGGTGATGAAAAGAAAATGATCGGAGACCTTAAGGTCTGAATTTTGGCAGAGATTCCGGAAATACATATACTGCGATATGGTTTCCGGTGTCGTGCCCGATTTGGTCACAACGATAAAAAGAGTACGTTTAAGGTCGATGGCGTCCTGAATCTCTTTAATGATTACCGGGTCGATGTTGTCCAGTACATGGAGTTTTGACGGCGCGAAAAGGTGTGTCAGGCCCTGTTGCAGGGCAATGGTGCCAAGCGCCGATCCTCCGATTCCAAGCACTACAAAGTGGTCGAATTTGCCCGCGGTATTAACCGCAAAGGAATTTATTTTTTCGATTAGGGTCGGATCGTCGATTACTTTGTAAAAACCCTGATTTTTGCTTTCTATATTCTTCAAATAACCGGGAATGAGCGCGGATCCTTTTTCGATATCGCCGGCGGCCAGGCCGTGTTCCGCGGCGATTTTCTCAAGGTTTTCTGTTGTTAGAGTGATCATAAGCTACTTAAGGTCTTTTACTTTTTCCCAGTCTTCAAGGAATTTTTTAAGTCCTATATCGGTGAGGGGATGTTTGATTAAAAGATCGAAAACTTCCGGGGGTACGGTGGCGATTGAAGCGCCAAGGCGGGCCGCATCTATTACATGCCTTGGGTGTCTTATGCTGGCCACAAGGATTTTTGTTTTAAAATCATAGTTTCCAAAAATTTGGGCAATTTCCGCAATCAATTCCATGCCGTCCTGGCAGATGTCGTCCAGTCTGCCAATAAAAGGGCTTACAACTGTTGCGCCCGCTTTTGCGGCCAACAGGGCCTGTCCGGCCGAGAAAATCAGTGTGACGTTGACGTTTACGCCTTCGGCGCTGAGAGTTTTGCATGCGCGCAGGCCGTCCTGCGTAATGGGAACTTTGACGTAAATGTTCTTGTGCCATTTGGCGTATTTTCTTGCTTCTTCAAGCATACCTTCGTAATCTGCTGCGATGACTTCGGTACTTATGGGACCGTCCACGACTTCGAGAATTTCTTTTATTCTTTTTTCCAAAGAGACGCCCTCTTTGGAAATGAGAGAGGGGTTTGTTGTGACTCCGTCGACAACTCCCCAGGCCGCGTATTTTTTAATGGCTTCTATATTGGCGGTGTCCAGGAAAAATTGCATGGTAAATTTTAAAGTATTATTTGTCTTCGATATAATACGGAATTTGTGCAGTGTGTACAGAGCTGTTTTGATAACGATTTTGCGGCGATTATTTTTCAGCCATTTGATCGCGGCTGACGCCGACGCCCACGAAATCGACCGGACATTCAAGGAGTTCCTCTATTTTCTGTACATATTTACGGGCGTTTTCAGGGAGGTCCGCTATTTTGCGGGCGCCGGATATGTCCTGTTTCCATCCGGGCATTTCTATGTACTTTACTTCAAGATTTTCCAAAACTTCGGCGTCAGCCGGAAAAGACTGAAGTGTTTTCCCGTTGTATTCGTAGGCCACGCCGATTTTTATTACATCAAGATTGTCCAAAATGTCCAGTTTGGTCAGATTAATGCTGGTCATTCCATTTAATTGTGCGGAATATTTTGACGCTACCGCGTCAAACCAGCCGCAGCGCCTGGGCCGGCCCGTGGTGGAACCGAATTCCCCGCCGGTCTGCCTTATTTTTTCGCCGATTTCATTGTCCTGCTCGGTTGGAAAGGGGCCGGCCCCTACACGTGTGCAATAAGCTTTCATGATCCCGATAATTGCAGTGATTTTATTCGGAGCCACGCCGCTTCCGGCAATCGCCCCGCCAATCGAAGCGTTGGAAGACGTTACAAATGGGAAAGTTCCGTGGTCGACGTCCAAAAGCGTTCCGTTGGCGCCCTCGATTAAAACTTTTTTGCCGTCTTTTATGGCTTTGTTCAGATAGTAGGAGGTGTCGGTAATAAGCGGTTTGATTTCAGGGAGCATCTTTCGATAATAATCAATTTCCTGCTGCGCGTCGAATTCGAAGTCGTATGCTTTCGCAAGATTGGCAACGTTCTGGCGCAGTTTGTTCTCAAATCGTTCAAAATCCAAAAGCTCATGAACACGTATGCCGGTTCTGCCGATTTTTTCGGCGTACGCGGGGCCTATTCCACGTCTGGTGGTACCGACCATATTTTTACCTTTTCGCTCCTCCTGAATGCCGTCGACTATTTTGTGGTACTCGAAAAGCAAATGCGCGCGGTCGGAAATAAAGAGTCTGCCGCTTATATCCACACCGCTTGTTTTCAGGAATTCTATCTCTTCGAAAAGTGTTGGAATATGAAGTACAACCCCATTGCCAATCACGCCTATTACGTTTGGATATAAAACCCCCGAGGGCATTAAATGAAAAATGAATTTCTTTTTCCCATTTTCGTTTACCGGATCGGGAACATAGACCGTGTGTCCCGCGTTGGCGCCGCCGGTGGCGCGGGCAACAATGTCGTACTGCTCCGCCATAATGTCTATTAATTTTCCTTTTCCCTCGTCACCCCACTGCCCGCCAAGTATTACGGAAACGTTGCCGAATTTTTGAATGAGATCTCTTGTGGCCATATTTTTTTATGGTGATGATATTTGTTCGATCATAGATATATCACAGCCCCCGGCGCAATGATAGATTTGTCCATTTTTCTTGCATTAACGGGTCAATATCCCGTATAGTGAAGCAGCTTTTCTTTATCCTTCAAAGATGCTTTCACCGGAAGAAATAAGTGCACAAATACCGTTTTGTCTGGATGGTACGGATTTCCCCACGCTCGGGAAAAAATATGCCGGCAAAGTCCGTGACAATTACACAAAAGATGGAAAACGGTTCATTATTGTTACAGACAGGCTTTCCGCTTTTGACCGGATTATTACTCTGATTCCTTTCAAGGGTCAGGTACTTAATCAGATTGCCAGATTCTGGTTCGATCAGACAAAAGATATAATGGGAAATCATGTTATAGAGTTTCCGGATGAGAATGTCGTTATTGCCAAAGAGTGCACACCTTTGCCGATTGAGATGGTGGTGCGCGGATATATTACGGGAGTTACGACCACAAGCGCCTGGTATAACTATGAGAAGGGAGTCCGGAATTTTTGCGGGAATATTTTACCTGAGGGACTTAAGAAGAATCAGAAGCTTGCCGCACCTATTTTGACTCCGTCCACAAAGGCGCTTAAAGGAGGGCACGATGAGTCCGTTTCGCGGGAAGAGATTCTGGAGCGCACAAATTTGACGGCCGGACAGTACGATGAGATTGCTGAAAAGTCTTTAAAACTGTATGCGCGCGGAGTGGATATTTGCGCAAAGCAGGGGATTATTCTGGTCGATACGAAATACGAGTTCGGTTTGTTGCCGGAAGGTGAGATTGTTTTGATAGATGAGATCCATACGCCCGATTCTTCGCGCTTCTGGTTTGCCGATGAATATGAAAAAAGGTTTAATGCCGATATGGAACAAAAGAAAATCGACAAGGAGTATCTGCGTGAATGGCTTGCCAATGAGAAAGGCTTTGTAGGGGAAGGGGATGTGCCATCGATCCCGGATGAGATCAGGGTGGAAACGGCGCGCCGTTACATTGAAGCGTATGAACTTATTACCGGTGCTTCGTTTAAGGCTCAGGTTGGATCTGTAATGGATCGTATACAAAAAAACTTACAAATATACCTATGAAGATGATTGTTCCCATTTTGCTCGGATCGGAAAGTGATAGGCCCTGGGCGGCCAAGATCACGGACGAGCTGGATAAATGGGATATTCCTTATAAGATTCATGTGGTTTCGGCCCATAAAGTGCCGGAGCTTTTGGTTGAGATTGTCCGGGAGTATAACGGTTTTGATGGTCTTCTCTGTTATGTGACGATTGCGGGCAGGTCCAACGGTTTGTCCGGATGCACTGCCGGTTCCAGTGTTCATCCGGTTATTGCCTGTCCTCCTTTTAAAGATAAAGAAGATATGATGATCAATCTGAACTCTACGGTGCAGATGCCGTCGGAGACGCCTGTTTTAACAGTTCTGGATCCCAATAATGTTGTTAACGGCATTGTAAGGATATTTGCGCTGGGCAATAGTGACTTAAAAAAGCGTTACGAAAATCATATAAAAAAAATTAAGGCTTCATTTTATAAATAATGAGAGATCCATTAGACAATATTTCTCCGCTGGACGGCCGTTACGGCCAGAAGGTGGATGAACTGCGACAGTTTTTTTCGGAAGCTTCTTTAATGCGGCATAGGCTTATAGTTGAGGTGGAGTGGTTTATTTTTCTTTGCAATACCGCCAGATTAAAGGGTACTTTCGTACTGAAGCCTGTTTTACTTAAGGAGATAAGAAGTATTTACGAGTATTTTGACCTGGTTGATGCAAAACGGGTAAAGGAAATAGAAAAGATAACAAATCACGATGTTAAGGCGATTGAATATTTTATTAAAGAGAAGTTAAAAGGTTCCGCTTTTGAACCTTATCTGGAGTTTGTTCATTTTGGTTGCACATCGGAGGATATTAATAATTTGTCCTATGCCATGATGCTGAAGGGGGCCATGGAAGGAGTAATTTTCCCTGTTATGACAGGTGTTGCCGAACTGGTTTATCAGTTGGCCAAAAAGTATAAATCCGTGGCAATGATGTCCCGTACACACGGTCAACCGGCCACTCCCACAACGGTTGGCAAGGAGTTTGTGAATTTTATTGCGAGGATGGAAAGGCAGATGGCGTCTTTAAAGCTTATAGTGCTATTGGGAAAGATGAATGGGGCTGTCGGAAATTTCAATGCCCATGTTATTGCTTATCCAAAGCTTAAATGGATGGAATTGAGTACAAAATTTATACAAGGCTTAGGACTTGAAGTTAATGCATACACCACTCAGATTGAGCCGCACGATTACAATGCTGAAATATTTGATGCGATACGTCGGTTTAATACTGTATTGATTGATATGAACCGCGATATTTGGTCATATATAAGTATTGGTTATTTTAAGCAACATCTGAAAGCAGGAGAGGTCGGTTCTTCCACTATGCCGCATAAAGTGAATCCTATTGATTTTGAAAACAGTGAGGGAAATCTTGGGATGGCTAATGCCATACTTGGACATCTTGCGGAGAAGCTGCCTCTTTCACGTATGCAGAGAGATCTTACGGATTCCACGGTTATAAGGAATATTGGCTCCGCGCTCGCGTACAGTCTATTGGCGTACAAAAATTGTATACAGGGATTGCATAAAATTGATCTGAATAAGAAAGTTTTGGAAGATGATCTAGATGTCAACTGGGAGCTTTTGGCCGAGCCCATTCAAACTGCTATGCGGAGATATGGAGTGAAAAACGCTTATGAACAGCTAAAATCTCTCACCCGCGGTAAATCGGTGAATAAAAAAATAGTACATAAGTTTATTGATGGTCTGGATATTCCCGCAGGTGAGAAAAAGAGATTAAAATCGCTTACTCCTTCAAAGTACATTGGCCTGGCCGTTGAATTAGTGGATGGCTATCAGCCTAATTTTCTAAAGTAATGATTTTAACCGGTTTTTTCATCCGGCTTATCTTTATTTACGTTCCGGATTCCCGTTACTTCGTCTTCCCAGTCCTCTTCATCAAGTTCCGGAAGGCTTGGTGATGCAATTTCAATTTTTGGAGGAGGTACTGATTTCAGGTGAAGAGGCGCCGGTTTTGAAGGTTTTTTGGCTCCAAGGAAGGGTTCCGCAGCAATAAGATCTTTTATGTCCGTTCTTATTTTGTATGGAGATCCAAGCGTATCAGAGGGGTCGCGTTTTTTGAGATGGGATCTGAAAATTTCTTCCTGACCGTTATTACAATTTTCATCAGCTATAGATTCTACAGTGGCTTCGTCGAAAAATATCTGATCGTTATCTTCGTCGAGTTCGCGCTTGTTATTGCCATCAACTATAAAAACGCGGCCGTCGGGTCTGGATTCTATGGTTTGTATGCTTTCCGATTCTATTTCGCGGATAAGAGCGCGTACAGTGAAAGGTTTCATCCCTTTAAAAACTGTTTTCAGGTTCAAATAGAGGTTTCCGTAAAGGAATTTGACCGTTTCGTCCTGAGCGGCTTCTTTGGCCGGAATAATCGATCCATGGCCTGATTCTTCCGGAGATCTGCGGGCGGCATTTTCCTGTTGCATGGATGGATGGTTAAGAAATATGTTTTGTTTCTTTATTATAGCATTTCCAGCTTGTTGATCAAAATATAATCCGCTAGAATAAGGCGGAATTCTCTTGAAATATGTTTAAATCTGTTAATCCAAAACAATCTTTCCCGAAACTGGAACATGAAATTCTTGATTTCTGGGAAAAACAAAATATTTTCGAAAAATCGGTACAGGCAAGGAAAGAAAACAAGAAATATGTTTTTTTCGATGGTCCGCCTTTTGCCAATGGCTTGCCGCATTACGGGCATATCCTGGCCAATGCCTTAAAAGATGCCGTTACAAGATATTGGACGATGAAAGGTTACTATGTGCCAAGGACGAACGGGTGGGATTGTCATGGACTGCCTGTTGAGTATGAGGTGGAAAAGGAGGCGCAGTTGTCCGGACGAAAAGATATTGAAAAAATGGGAGTGGAGAAATTCAACAATATGTGTCGTGAGAGTGTTTTTCGATATACCAAAGAATGGGAAGGGCTTTTAAAGCGGATTGCGCGCTGGGTGGATTTTGAAGACAGCTATGCAACACTGGACAATGAATATATGGAGTCGATCTGGTGGGTTTTTAAGCAAATATGGCTTAAGGAAATGATTTATCAGGGCTATAAAAGTATGCATATTTGTCCGCGCTGTGAAACGCCTTTGTCCAATTTTGAGGTTTCGCAGGGATATAAAGATGTTACAGATTTGTCAGTGACGGCCAAGTTTAAGTTGAAAGATGAGGATACTTATTTATTGGCTTGGACAACGACTCCGTGGACGCTTCCCGGAAATGTTGCACTTTGCATGGGGCCGAAGATTGCGTACAACAGGGTCGGTGTCAGGTTTGAGGACGGATCGGAGGAGGTTTACATTGTGGCGAAAGAGCTGGTGGAAAAGGTTTTCAAGGATATGAACTACAATGTTCTGGAAAAAGTTAAACCTCAGGATCTTGAAGGGAAGGAGTTTGAGCCGCTATTGCCTTTTTACGCCGGAATGGCAAAGAAAGGCGGTTTTAAGGTGGTTTTGGGCGACTTTGTTACGACCGAGGAAGGAACGGGAATTGTGCACATTGCGCCAATGTTTGGTGAGGACGATTATGAAATCGCGAAGAAGTATAATCTGCCAATGATCCAGCATGTAAAAATGGATGGGACGTTTAAGGATGAAGTCAAGCCATGGGCCGGGAAATTTGTGAAAGGGCAGGATCAGAATGTTGCAGATTATCTTGAAGAAAAAGGGCGGCTTTTCGGAAAGGAGAATTTTCGGCACAGCTATCCGCATTGCTGGCGCTGCGATACGCCTTTATTGAATTATTCCACGCGAAGCTGGTTTATTAGAGTGACCAGTTTGAAGGACCGGCTTGTAAAAAATAATAAGAAAATACACTGGCAACCACCGCATATTCAGCAGGGGCGTTTTGGGAAATGGCTTGAGGGTGCAAGGGACTGGGCGATTTCACGCAACAGGTTTTGGGGTTGCGCTATTCCGGTATGGGAATGTGAGAAGGGGCACACGCAGTGTATCGGTTCGATTGAGGAATTAAAGGAACGCAGCGGCGGGAAACTACCTATGCGCGGTAAGGGGAAGTCGGCGGAGCTGGATCTGCATAAGCCTTACATTGATGAGATTACTTTTAAATGCGATACCTGCGACGGGGAGATGCGCAGAATTCCGGAGGTTCTGGATTGCTGGTTTGAGAGCGGATCGATGCCTTACGCGCAGCTGCATTATCCTTTCGAAAACAAGCAGGAATTCGAGGACAATTTTCCGGCAAATTTTATTGCGGAGGGGCTGGATCAGACGCGCGGCTGGTTTTATACACTTCATGTTTTGTCGGCGATTTTGTTTAACAAACCGGCTTTTGAAAATGTGATCGTTAACGGAATTTTGCTGGCTGCGGACGGGGAGAAATTATCAAAACGAAAAAAGAATTATCCCGATCCGAATGTGCTTTTTGAAACTCAGGGTGTGGACGCTACGCGTATGTTTTTATACATGAGCACGGCGCCTCTGGCGGAGGATGTGCGCTTTAGCGAGCGGCATGTGGAGGAGGTGGTTAAGAAATTGTCTTTAACTTTGTGGAATGCGTACAGTTTTTTTGTTACTTACGCTAATATTGACGGATGGACGCCGGAAAAAGGGTCCGATGCGATGGCAGGTTTCGAACCTAAACATAAGCTGGATCAGTGGATTCTTTCGGAGCTGCACCAGCTTATTGATACTGTGACTGAAGCCATGGACGATTATAATCTTTCCAAAGCCACGCGGCCGATTGCCGACTTTGTGGATGGACTCAGTAACTGGTATATTCGTCGCAGCCGCAGACGCTTCTGGAAATCCGAGAATGACGAAGACAAGGTTCAGGCTTATCAGACTTTGCATATTGTGCTGGTTGAATTGAGTAAATTGATGGCACCTTTTATGCCTTTTTTGGCCGATGCGATTTATAAAAATCTTTCGGGCGAGAAATCGGTTCATATGGCGGACTGGCCGAAAGCGATTAAAGCTTATATACAGCCAAAACTTAATCGTGAACATCAACTTGTAAGGCAAATTGTAACGCTGGGTCACGGGGTGCGCGACAAAGCAAATATTAAGGTTCGTCAGCCGCTGGCGCTGGTTCAGCTTGGTCTTCCGGCGAATATTGATAGAGATGAGGTTTTGGCGCAAAAAGATGTGATTCTTGAAGAGCTTAATGTAAAGAGTCTAGATATTTTAAAAGATGCGGATGAGTTCGTGACGCGCGTTGTAATGCCGAATGCCCGCGTTCTTGGGCCCAAGTACGGCAAGGAGGTTCAGTCCATCATCCAAAAGGCCAAAGCGGGGGAGTTTGAGGTGATGGAAGACGGTTCGGTGCGGATAGGGGACTTCGTTTTGAGCGGTGATGAGGTGTCTGTCGGTTTTCACGGTAAAGAAGGATTTGACGTGGCCAGCAGCGGAGGTGTCTCGGTTGTGCTTGATACGACTTTGACAGATGAGCTTAAACAGGAAGGTCTGGCGCGCGAGATTGTTCGCAGAATTCAGGATCTGCGCAAAGAAGCTTCCTACAAAGTTGATGATCGTATTTATGTTTTTGTTGAAGCGATCGGTGATGGGGAAGTTTCGTCACGTATTTCCACCGCGGTTTTGAACTTTGCGGATCACATAAAGCGTGAAACTCTGGCTCTTGAGCTTCAGGATAAGGGTGATTTTGAGTGGGATAAAGAGGTGATTGCGGATATTGAGGGTGCAAAGGTAAAGGTGGCGGTGAGGAGGTAGCAATAGATGTTTTTTGCGGGCGTTGAGTCCCTTTTCTATTCATGCTAAAGTACGTCCATGCTGAATAAAATCATTTACGGGATAGTGCTGAACAGTCTGGCTCTATACCTGGTGACCAAGTTTTTGCCGGAGCAGCTGGCATTTACCGGTGGGGTTAAGTTTTATCTGCTTGGGGGATTGATTATTGGTGTTCTCAACACGTTTGTTAAACCTCTTATGAAGATTTTGTCTTTCCCCTTTGTGATTATGACGGCCGGCCTGTTTATTTTGGTTATTAATGCTATTATCTTCTGGTTGACCGTGAAACTTGTGAATGTTATTAGTATTGCCGATATTACGGTAACGGTAAGTTCGGCATGGACTTATTTGATTGGCGCGATTGTATTTGGTCTTGTTAACTGGGTTTTACATCTAATTATTCACAATAAGTAATATGAAAAATTTCCTGATTGTTTTGCAGATAATTGTATCAGTTCTGTTTATGCTCAGCGTGCTTGTACAACAAAAGAGTTCAGGCTTTTCTTCGGCAATGGGCGGTCAGTCCGGTGCTACGGTACAATCCACCAAGCGTGGTGCCGAAAAGGTGGTTGCCCGGGCATCGGTGGTGTTGGCGATTATTTTCGTTGTGCTTTCGCTGGCTTTTGTGTTTGTTCCCTAAAGTTTTTGTATGGCCTGGAAAGGTAAGACTTTTTTGCGTGTTCTTCGCGCTTATAATATAGAAGAAAAAGTTGTCAGCCTGGTTTTGGCGGCAGTGGTTATTGTGCTTTTAGTGCAGAGTGCCGTTGATATTTTCAAGCGGCCTGAATTATTTGCAGGTGAAGGTGGTTATTATACGGAAGGGCTTTTAGATGAGCGTCCGGTGGTTCTAAATCCTGTTTATACAGACCTGGCGGAGGCAAATCGTGAGATATCCGGTCTGATTTTTAGTGGTTTAACGCGGTATGATCCTATTTTGAAAGCTTTTGTTCAGGATCTTGCCGATCTTTCTATCAGCGAGGATGGCACAACATATACTTTTACTGTTAAAAACGGGATAAAATGGCATGATGGTGAATCGCTTACGGCTCAGGATGTTTATTTTACCTATCATGATGTAATTCAGAGCAAGGATTTCCAGAATCCGGTTTTACGTGCCAATTTTGAGGGTGTTGAAATTAAGCTTGTGGATGATAGGACGATAGAGTTTGATCTTTCCAAATCCAACTCTTTCTTTATAACCAATCTGAATGTTGGGATTTTGCCGGAGCATCTTTTGAGCGGGATTCCTGTTGCGGAGCTGCCACAGGCAAATTTCAATGTTCAGCCTGTTGGAACCGGGCCATACATGGTTGATTCTCCGCTGGAAGTGTTTCCTGATGGGCGGCAGAGGCTGCTTTTGACGTTGAACGACGATTATTACGGGGAAAAACCCAAAATCAAGAATATTCGTTTTCATGTTTATCCGGACGGGGAATCGATGTTGAAAGAGATCGGGACTTTGAATATCATTTCCAAGGTGCCAAAAGATGTTTATGAATCGATAAAGGATTCGGAGCGATTTTCTTTCCTGAATTATGAATTACCTCAATATACGGCGGTTTTTCTGAATATGGATTCGACGATTTTAAAGAAGGACAAGGTAAGGATTGCGCTTCAAAAGGCTATAGACAAGGATCAGCTTTTGAAGATTTTCTCCGATAAAACGGCCGTGGATACTCCGCTAATGAGTCTGGATCAGACAGAGTGGATATATAAACCGAATCCGGAGGAGGCCAGAGGTGCGCTTTATGACAGCGGATACAGGATGAATGAGAATGATGAAAGTGATCCGTACCGTAAAGACACTGAAGGTGAAAATCTAAAATTTGTTTTACTTGTGCGTCAGCTGGATGAAAATCCGGCGGCGGCCGCTGAAATTGATAAGACCGTTGATTTTCTGGTTGATGCATGGAAACAGGTTGGCATAGAGGTGGAAGCGCAGTTTGAGATTGTGGATACTTTTAACCAGAGAATAAAAGCAAGGGATTATGATCTGCTGTTAACCGGAGAGAGCCTTGGTTATAATTTTGATACTTATGCTTACTGGCATTCCGGTCAGGCGGGTGAAAATGGTCTTAATCTTTCAAATTATAAGAGTTTTACCGCGGATAGTCTGATTGAAAAGGTTCGCGGTACTTTTGATAATGACGAAAAGGACAAGTATTTGCAGGATCTGGCCAAGACTATTGCCACCGATGTGCCGGCTATATTCCTTTACAGGCCAAGTTATATTTTTGCCACGGATAATAAGGTCAAAGGTATTTCTTTGATGAATCTGGCTTTCTCCGGTGACAGGTTTGCCGGAATTGTAAAATGGTGCATTTTATGTGATTCCTGAGCTTTACTTTTTTGCTGTTTTGCTCTATAAAAAGAGGGCTTTAGACTTTAAGAAAGGATTTTATGCAGGTATTATTTTTACAGGATGTTCGTAGTGTGGCACGCAAAGGTGAGATCAGGCAGGTTAAAGACGGTTATTTTATTAACTTTCTAGCGCCGCGCAAACTGGCGGTTTTGGCCGGTGATTCTATGGTGAAGCATGCAGAAAAGATGCAGAAGCAGGTTGTGGTTAAAAAGGAGCGTCTTAAAGAAGATGCGCTTTTGATCAAGAAAAAGATGGAAGGTATTACTATTATAATTAAAGCCAAGGCCAACGGTGACAAGCTGTATGGATCTATTTCGGAAAAAGATCTTGTGGCTCCTATATTAGAGGCTTCAAAGGTGGAGCTGGAAAAGAGCAATATTATAATGGCCGAGCATATTAAGACGGTTGGATCGCACAATGTGACGGTCCATCTGGCCAAAGGTATCGAAGCGAATATTACGGTTGAAGTTCAAGGTGCAAAAAAATAAAGGTAAATTATTGGCGATAGATTTTGGCGATAAAAACACTGGACTTGCGGTTACCGATTTATCGAGGACCATGGTTTTCGGCAGGGGTGTTTTAAGAGGGTACCGCCGTCTGGAAGACCTTTTTGAACAGATTCTGGGTATTTGTCGCGATGAAGAGGTGACAGAAGTGATTTTCGGTGTGCCTGGCGGACGCTTCGGTGAAGACACTCCGCAGGTTGAAAGGATGCGTGATATTGGTGGCCGGCTGGAAGAGTATCTTGGCGATGTACCGGTGGTTTTTCAGGATGAGTCTTTTAGCTCGTTTGAGGCGGATGCGGCCAAGATGGACTCCGGTTTGCGTAAAAAATATTCGCAGCATGAGCTGGCGGCCATGGTGATTTTGGAGCGCTATTTACAAAAGGAGGCATGGTAAATATACTTTCGTTATGAGTCTTTTTTCGATTTTCATTAATGTTTTGCTGCTTGTCGTGGGTACTGTGGCAGTGCTTACGGCTCTTGAGTTGTTTGTGCGTCTTCAGCAAAAGAGACGTTTAATGAGGGATGAATATACCACTTTGATGATCCGGGTGGCGAAAGAAAACGAGGCGGGACCTATTGTTGCGGAGCAGATTTTTTCCACGATTCATGGAGTAACGCGCGATATCGGTTTTTGGGATCGCTTGAGGGGGGACACACAGGACAGGATTAGTTTTGAAATTGCCAGTGTGGAAAGAAGTATCAGGTTTTATGCGCATTTTCCTTCCCGTCTAAGGAATCTGGTGGAGGGTCAGATTTACGCTCAGTATCCGAACGTGGAAATCAGCGAGGTCGAGGATTATTCGTGCCCGTCTGGCGTGGAAGTGAGTGAAAGCGAGGCTGTAAAAACCGAAGGCAGAGAATTAAAGGCACTGGTGAATATTGAAAAAGCGATCAAGAAGTCGGAGGAAAAACGTTTTACTCCGGTTGAGGATTTTAAAAATGCTATCGGTATTGAGCTGGAGCTTAGTAATCCGGATATTTTTCCAATCAAGAGGTATCCGCAGTTTGAAGACAAGAAAGCTAAATTCTCTTTGGATCCTTTGTCCGCCATAACTTCAACTTTAGCCAAGTTTAACGATCCTGACGAGCAGGCATGGATTCAGGTGGTTTTCCGTCCTCTTGAGGATAAGTGGAGGACAATTTTCATTAAGTGCATACGAATTTTGAATAAAGGTATTTATCTGAACATTGCCAAGCTGCAGACTCTTTATGCGCGTGCGTACACAACCAGAAGCAGGATTTTGCGCATTGTATTTTTTCCGGTTTACTGGATTTTTGCGCTTCAGGGTCTAAAGTCGGGCGTGGTGAATGAGACAGATACCGGTGATTCATCTGTAACAGTGGATGAGGAGGTTTCGCGAACACATGACAGAGAATCAACGATTTCGGGTGCTATGGATAAAGTCAGTAAATTACTTTATGAAACCAATGTTCGTATTGTTTATTTGCCCAAACACGCGAATAAAGAGGTTGCGCTTGTAAAGCTGCGCGAGATTGCGGGTTCTTTCAAGCAGTTCAGTATTCCGCAGGTGAACGGTTTTGTGATAGGGGAGACTTTGTATGGAAAAGATATTGTGGAGCGCTATAACCGGCGTGAACTGCGTAAGTCGTTTGTTCTGAGTGTGGAGGAAATTGCGACTGTTTATCATATGCCAAACCTGACGGTTACAACTCCCAACATATATTGGGTGCGGTCCAGGCGCGTTGAACCACCTGGAGATTTGCCGACCCCGGGCAATACGGGCGCGGAAGATCTTACTGTTCTTGGTAAAACCAATTTTCGCGGTGCAGGATACACTTTTGGTATTAAGACTCTCGATCGTCGCAGGCATATATATATTATCGGTAAAACCGGCATGGGTAAGTCGACTTTGCTGGAGAATATGATTTTTGCCGATATTCAGGCCGGAAAGGGCGTTGCGGTTGTGGATCCTCACGGGGATCTTGCAGATGCCGTTTTGAATTTTGTGCCATCGAACCGGACTAATGACGTCGTTGTGTTTGACCCATCGGACAGGGATTTTCCCGTGGCGTTTAATATGCTGGAGAATATTGATCCTTCATTAAACAGTATTGTTTGCAGCGGGCTTGTGGGTATTTTTAAGAAAATTTACGGTGAAAGCTGGGGGCCGCGTCTGGAGCATATTTTGCGGAATACGATCTTATCTCTTCTTGAGTATCAAAATGCAACGATGCTTGGAATTCCGCGGGTTTTGCAGGATAAGCAGTTTCGCGGCAGGGTTGTGCGTAAGATCAATGATCCGATTGTAAAAAGTTTTTGGGAAAATGAGTTTGAAAAGATGGAGCCGCGTCAGCGTATTGAAGCTATTTCGCCGATTTTAAACAAGGTCGGGCAATTTTTATCTTCACCGATAATCAGAAATATTCTTGGGCAGCCAAAGAGTGCTATAGATCTTAGATTTGCAATGGATAAGGGTAAAATTGTGATTGTGAATTTGTCCAAAGGTAAGATTGGAGAAGATACATCTTCGCTTTTGGGTGCGATGATGATTACGAAGTTTCAGCTGGATGCCATGAGCCGGGCAAATATTCCTGAAAAGGAACGAAAAGATTTCTATTTATATGTTGATGAGTTTCAGAATTTCGCCACTGACAGTTTTGCCACAATTTTGTCCGAGGCCCGTAAATACCGCCTTAATCTGACCATGGCGAACCAGTATATCGCGCAGATGCCTGAAGAGGTTCGTGACGCTGTTTTTGGTAATGTGGGTACGATTGTTTCTTTCCAGGTTGGATTTGATGATGCCGAATATTTGTCCGGTCAGTTTGGAGAGGAGGTTTTGCCTAACGATCTGGTTTCTTTAAGCAAGTATACGGCTTACAGCCGTTTGCTAATTGACGGCATGCCATCCAAAACTTTTTCTATGGATTCATTGCCGCCACCGGATCTGGAGCCGGAAGAGGGTCGGCGTGAAAAGGTGATCCGTCTGGCAAGAGAAAGATACGCAACGGAGCGCGCAATTGTTGAGGACAAAATTCGCAGGTGGAGTGAAAGCGGAAATCGCGAGGAACTTCCGGAGGGCGGCAGGAAACTGCCTGGTGGCAAAAAGCCTACTTCTCCAAAATAATTTCTATACCGGGAAGCATTGTGCCTTCCAGGAATTCGAGCATTGCGCCGCCACCCGTTGAAACGTGGGTGTATTTGTTCAGGTCGATTCCAAAATTGTTTATGGCGTCAATTGTGTCGCCCCCGCCTATTATTGATTTGGCGCCCGAAATTGTTGTTGCTTTGGCAACGGCTACTGCTATATGCCTTGTTCCGCGGCTGAATTTTTCTTTCTCAAAAAGGCCAACGGGGCCGTTCCAGATGATTGTTCCGGACTTTGCAATAATCTCTTCAAACGCGGTGATGGTGTTTCTGCCAATATCAAGAATTTTCATGCTTCCTTCAACGTCTTCAACCGGGATATCGAGAGTTTCCGCTGTGTCTTCTATTTCATCAGCAACTACAGCGTCCGTGGGTAGATGGAAATTATTGTGTATCGCTTCAGCGTCGAGCATAATTTCGCGGGCGGTTTCCAGTTGATCCGGTTCGTAAAGCGATTCCGCCACGTTGAATCCTTTTGCGGCCAGAAAAGTGTTGGCAAGGCCTCCTCCAACCAGAAAGTGATCAGCTTTACCCAGGAAATTCTTCATGACACCGATTTTTGTTTCGATTTTGGAGCCTCCCATTATAACTACAAAAGGTTTTGCCGTGTCCTGCATAAGCTCTGAAAGAGTGTTAACCTCTTTTTCCACAAGAAATCCGGCGTAGGCCGGTATGTGCTCCGCTATGCCGTATGTGGATGCGTGCTTTCTGTGCGCTGTGCCGAACGAATCGATTACAAACAGGTCTCCAAGCGCGGCCAGCTTCTTTGAAAATTCTTTGTCACAGCTTTCTTCCTCTGCATGAAAGCGAGTGTTTTCGAGTAGGATTATTTCGCCCGCTTGCATGCTTTTTACGGCCTGCTCAACTTCTGGGCCGATACAATCGGCAAGTTTTTTTACGGGTTTGTTAATCAGTTCCGACAATTTTTCAGCTAAGGGATCAAGTTTTAACTCATCCACTATTTTGCCGTCGGGACGGCCAAGATGGGTCATTAAAATTACTTTGGCCCCCTTTTCCAGTAAATAATTGATGGTGGGGAGAGTGGCGGTTATCCTTGTATCGTCGGCGACTTTGCCATTTTCCAGAGGGACGTTGAAATCAACGCGGACCAATACTCTTTTGTCCTTTAAGTCCGCGGTTTTTACAGATTTAATTTTCATGATTGCAGTTAATAGATTACTGCAACTATTCTACGTCTTTTTTATTTTGACGCAATTCCTTCATGAGAAGAGCCATTTCAATGGCTGAGTGAGCGTAATCCGTGCCGCGATCGCATCTTTGAAGAGCCTGATCTGGCGTGAATGCCGTTATCACTCCAAAAATAATGGGGGTTCTAGTTTTGAGGCTGGTGTCCAAAATGCCCGCGTGTGAATTTTCGCAGACAAGTTCAAAGTGGTATGTTTCGCCTTTAATGACGACGCCAAGCGCAATAATAGCGTCATAGTGATTTTTTCCGGCGACTTCCTGCGCGGCAAGCGGAATTTCAAGAGCGCCCGGGACGCGAACAACTTCCACTTTGTCGACACTGCATTCTTTTAAGGTTTTGATTGTGTTTTCAAAAAGCCGGTCACCGATGGAATCGTTAAATCTGCTCAAAATAATGGCTATTTTGAGTCCTTTGCCGTTTAAATTTTCGGGTTTGCTTGATTTGATTTTCATTGGGCTGAAGTTAATTTATAGAAATCCACGATCTTTAAGGAAATCGTATGATACTTCTTTTTCTTTGCCGGACAGCAGAGAGTCAAGATATCGGGCAATAAGGTCGATTTCAATATTAACAGGATCTTCTTTTTTTAACAGTCCCAGATTGGTTTTTTCAAGTGTCGTGGGGATGAGGGAAACTCCGAATGTTTCTTTATCCAGATGGCTTATGGTCAGGCTGACGCCGTTTATGGCCACCGATCCTTTTAATGCAAAGTATTTTCGCATTTCGGGAGGGACGGTAATGATGAGCAGGTTGTTTTCAGTCGAGGAGACTTCGGCGCAGAAATCTATGTGCCCGCTGACGAAATGTCCATCCAGGCCATCGCCTATTTTAAGCGGAGTTTCAAGGTTTACGCCGGTGCCAGGCTTGTAGCTTTTTATGTTTGTTTTGTTGATCGTTTCCGGAATAGCCTCAACTGTGAAAATGTTCTGACCGGGAGATGTTATGGTAAGGCATGCGCCGTCTACGGCTATGGAATCGCCTTTTTTTTTATTCCGGGCCAGGGAAGATTCTATTTTGAGCTCGATGATTCCGTTTTCTTTTTGAGTGATTTCGGAGATGGTTGCGATTTCCCGGATGATTCCTGTAAACATATTGGCTTTTAAATGGTCTTTATTCTCGATTAATAAGAGGAAAATGTCAATTTATGATTTTTTTATCCGGCGTTAATATCCGGCTGCTACAGTTGAAACACTTTGTATTTTTTAACCATTATATTATGCGAAGTGTAAATAAAGTTATCATCGTCGGGCACCTGGCGGCCGATCCGGAGATGAAACAAACCGGAAAGGGTGTTACTGTCACCGATTTTAGTGTGGCGACCAACCGTGACTGGAAAACGACCGAGGGTGAATCGCGTCATGCCACCGACTATCATAGAGTGGTGGCTTGGAGGAATCTGGGCGAAATTTGTGGCAAGTATCTTAAAAAAGGTACCGGTATTTATATGGAAGGCAGGCTTATGAATCGAAAATATACTAATAAGCAGGGTCTGGATCGCTACATAACGGAAATTGTGGCCGATATGGTTAATTTTGTTTCTTTCAAGAAGACTGGCGGGGTGGAGGAAATGAATCTGGTTGAGGTGGAAAGTGCCCAGGCTGCGTAGTATTAAAGGAGGCTGATCTGGCGGCTAAATGCCATTGCCAAAAGCCTCCTTTTTTTATGCAGGTTTTCCTTTGGAATGTTTTCCGCTAAACTGCTTTCGCTATGCTACTTTCTGTTGTTATCCCAACTTATAACCGGTCGAGTATTCTAAAAGAGTGCCTTATGGCGCTGGCGGCACAGGATTTGCCTGCTAAAGATTTTGAAGTGATCGTTGTGGATGACGGCAGCCGGGACCAAACGAGAAAAGTGCTGGAAGCTTTCACGGCAAAGCATAAGAATTTTCATTTTTTTTCGCAGGAAAATCAGGGGCAGGGGATAGCGCGTAATTTCGGGATTAAAAAGGCAAAGGGCAATATTATTGTATTGATTGGCGACGATATTATTGTGAAGAAAATTTTTTTATCGCAGCATTTGAGGCTGCATCTGCGGTACGCGGGGGAGAATGAAGCGGTTTTGGGGCTTACCCTGTGGCATCCGCGTCTTGAAGTGACCCCTTTTATGAAATGGATGACAAACGGTTCCAGTGTGCTTGGTCGATTTGGCGGGCATCAGTTTGCGTATGAAAAACTCAGGAACAAAAAACGGGCGGACTATAACTTTTTTTATACGTCGAATATTTCATTGAAGAGATCTTTATTGAAAAAATTTCCTTTTGACCCGGCTTTTTCTGGTTATGGATGGGAAGATATTGAGCTGGGTTATCGTCTACATAAAGAGGCCGGGCTGAAAATTTATTACAATCCGTCAGCGACAGGTCTGCATTATCATAAGATGACTGAGGATGGATTGGCTCCAAGAATGCGCAGTATCGGACGGGCGGCTTGGATCATCCAAAAAAAATATCCCGAACTTAAAAAGGTACCTTCTATTGCTAAGCGATTTATTTTCAGAATTATCTCAAATCCGCTATCACTTGCCGTTTTAAAGTTGATTCGCAATATGACGCAGGGGCGGGTTGCGGGTCTATATTATTACGCTCTTTCAAAAAAGTACTTTCTGGAAGGACTTAATAAGAGGAGAATGTCTTCACATTAGGCGGTCCATATTTTATACTGCGTTTATGATGAAATTTAGAAAGATTATTGCTGCGACTTTGCTTTCGGTGTTAAGTCTTACTTTGTTTGGAGGCTGTTTTGCCAAGCAGCAACCGGACGCCAAGAATACGGAAGGGCGGATTGAACTTGTCTACTACAAGCTTTTTGACGAGGAGGATACAATACGTCCCCTGATTCAACAGTATCAGACTCAGCACCCGAATGTTTCGATCACTTATCGTAAGTTTACCGATCCGGTTGAGTACGAGAATCTGATTATTAACGAGTTGGCGGAAGGTGAGGGGCCGGACATTTTTTCGATGCCGAATTACTGGTTTCTCCGAAATACAAAGAAGCTTTCGCCGATGCCGGAAGATTTGGCGACTCCGGCTGAGTTTGAAGCCACTTTTGTAAGCGTTGCCAATAATGACCTTGTGCTGCGCGATCCGGCGGATGGTAAAATGAGAATTTTTGGTATTCCTCTGACTGTTGATACGCTGGCGCTTTATTACAACAAGGCGACTTTTGAGGATAAAATCCCTTCGCGCGGTCGTCCATCCACTACCTGGGAAGGGCTGAAAGATGATGTTTATAAAATCACGAAGAAAGATCAAAGTTTTGAGAGGTTCGAAGTTGCGGGTATTGCAATGGGTCGGTCGGATAATATTGCGCGGGCCGTGGACATTTTGCTGATGCTGATGATTCAATACGGAACGACTTTTTATAACGCCAATATTTCCGGCGCGGAATTTTCCAGACAGAGATCCGTTACCGCCACGGGTCAGAGTATTAATCCGGCAACTGAAGCGTTGAGTCTTTATACGAGTTTTGCTCTTCCAGCCAATAAAAATTATTCATGGAACGCTTTTATTTCCGATCCGAAATCGGCTGAAAAAGAGCTGGATACTTTTGCCCGCGGCAAAGTTGCAATGATTTTTGGTTATTCTTATCTGTATGAACAAATTCTTGCGAAGATCAAAGATCTGGATTCCAAGGGGGTCAAAACTATGAAGGCTCAGGATGTACGCGTTGCGTCGGTTCCGCAGGTGATTGATCCGAATGTTTCGATTGAAAAGCGCGATGCTTATGCCTCTTACTATGCGGAGACCGTCAGCCGCACTTCTCAGTATCCAAAGGAGGCATGGGATTTCCTCTTGTTTATGAGCCGAAAAGATAATCTGGATTTTTACAACAGCAAAACGCATCGGCCAAGCAGTCGCCGAGATATGATAGAGGCACAGAAGCTTGACCCGATATACGGTGTTTTTGCCGAGCAGACCGGTTATGCGGAAAGTCTGCCAATTTACGATTATACTAAATATAGTGAGATTTTCGGCAAGGCCATAGATTCCGTGGTGGCGACAGGATCCGCCGCCGATGCTATCCGCACGGCCGAGGAGGGGGTTAAAGCTTTATTACCGTCGGAAGGTTTGATCCCTCCGGCGCCGGAACCGACGAAATAGGTTTATTACATGGCAAAAGTTATGAACTTTAGTTGTCTGAAGGTAGCTCGCTTTTTTATGAAGTTTTTTCTGGTGGCGTTTCCTTTTCAGATAAGGGCTCTTGTTTTCAATATGAACTTTTTTCCTACGGGTAATTTTAACGAGTATGCCTCTTTTTTTATTTATCTTGGAGATTTGCTTTTGCTTTTTGCATGTTTTTTTTACGGTCTGGCGATTTTGCGCGGTGAAACCAAAAAGGAATTCAGTTTTGGCAGTTGGCAGATAACGGTCGCTCTTCTGGCTTTTGCAGCTACCATGCTGCTCAGCGTTTTTTTTGCGGAGTATTGGCAGGTCGCGCTACTTCAGTTTTTACGTTTTGTTTTGCTGCTGCTTTTGTATTTTTTGCTTATAAACGATTTATTGGAGCGAAAAGAGGTGTTAAGGTTCTTTTTGTACGGGCTTTTGGCGCAGAGTTTGATTGCTTTCGGGCAATATATTTTCCAGGGTTCTTTGGGTCTGCGTTTTCTTGGAGAGCCTATTTTGAGTAGTGATTTGCCCGGTGTGGCCAAAATAGATTTTGCGGGGATGAAGCTTGTTCGGGCGTATGGGACTTTCCCACATCCGAATGTTTTTGGCGGAATTCTGGTCGCGGGAATTTTCTGGCTTTATTATTTATATCGTAAGAATTTGCATTTGCTTGGGACAATTGGTGTGATTCTATTGATGGCTCTATTGTTTACTTTTTCCAGAAGCGCTTTTCTTGCTCTCGGAGGAGGTCTTCTGGTCCTTTTTTCTCTGCATGAAGGCAAAATACGCTGGAAATATTTGTTACTTTTTGGTTGTGTGGCCCTTTTTCTGATTGTACTTTTCAACCTGGAGGGGGTTTTGATTCAGCGTGTTTTTTTGGGAGATGATCCAAAGTCGGCGCTCGAAAGACTTGAGTATATTACGGCCGGCAAGAAGATGTTTTTTGAACATCCGTTTGGAGTCGGGATGGGGAATTTTACACTTATAATGCAAAATTATCTTGGTGTTAAGCTTTCCCCGTGGCTTTTACAGCCAGTTCATAATGTTTATATGTTAATGTCGAACGAGGCCGGTTTTTTGGGTGTTACCGCTTTGCTGGTATTGCTTGGTGTCACATTTTTCCGCCTATTAAAAGCTTCGCGTTCAGGTGACGAGGATGAGCGTATTTTTACGGCCGTTTCGATTACGATTCTGCTTATTTTGGCTCTGATTTCTTTGTTCGACCATTATTTGCTTACTCTATACGGAGGGCAGGTGTTTTTCGTAATTTACTTGGCACTGGTCAGTGCTTCCTTAAATAAATCTTTATTGCCGCGGAGGAAATCCTGAATGGGCATGGCTTTTTTGCCTTCAAGCTGCACTTTGGTTAGGATGATTGCGCCTGATTTTGTGCCGATGGCAATTTGTCCCGAAGCAGGTTCGCTTATTTGTCCGGGTCGGAGGGATTTTGTATTGGTGGAATTATTGTCGGTTTTGATTTCAATGAGTTTGAGTTTCTTGTTCCCGATAATAAGGAAACAGCCCGGCCATGAAGTAAAAGCTCTTATGCAATTGCTTATTTCATTTGCGGTCATTTTGACCGGATCAATAAAACCGTCGGCTTTGATGATTTTGTGGCAACGGGTGGATTTGCTTTCGTCCTGCGGAATCGGGGTTATTACTTCATCGACATAATCCTGTAAAACAGCCGGAAGCAGTGTGGAAGCAAGGACGCTCAATTTTACGCGAAGCGTCAACGAAGTGTCGGCCGGGTCGATTGGAAGGCGCTGTATATGCAGAACCGGGCCGGCATCCATTTCTCCGGTCATTTTAATGAAAGTCAGACCGGTTTCTTTGTCCCCGCGGCGCAAAGCTTCTTCAATCGGAGAAGCTCCCCTATATTTTGGCAACAGTGAGCCGTGAATGTTGATACAGCAATATTTGGGAATTTTCAGAATCGTTTCAGGCAATATTCGCCCAAAGGCTACAACGACGATAAAATCCGGCCTTAAATCCTGAAGCAGTTTAACGATTTTAGCATTGTTTTTAAGCCCGGGTGGCTGCAAAACCGGAATCTGATTTTCGAGGGCCAGAATTTTTACGGGAGGGGGAGTGACTATCTGTTTGCGACCTACTTTCTTGTCTTCCTGCGTAATTACGGCGGAAACTTCAATGTTTTCGGCTGAAATCAAAGCCTGAAGGGGCGGAACCGCAAAATCCGGGGTGCCCATAAATACAACTTTGATTTTTTCCGGCATAGGATGATGCTATTTGGGCCAATTATAACAATATTCGCATAATAATGCTTGCAAAAATAAAGGTGATTGTTTAGAATCCCATTCTTAAATTAGCTCAAATTATGGAAGAAAAATTTATTGAGGCAAAAAGGCTTATTGATAAGGCACAAAGGATATTATTGATTTCCCACAAGAGTCCGGACGGGGATACCCTTGGGGCTACATGCGCGCTGAATATTGTGCTTAGAAATATGGGCAAAGATACAACTATGGCTTGCGCAGACGAGCCGTCAGAAAGGTTTTTGTTTTTGCCACATATTCGCAGGATGGTGAGGGATTTCGATTTTCGCGAATATGATTTGTTGATAGTTTCGGATGCGGGGGCATCCTATATGACGAAATATCATGAGAAATATCCGGACATATTTGACGGTGACGTTCCTGTTATAAATATTGATCATCATGCCTCAAATGACAATTTTGGGAATTGCAATATTGTGGATATAGCGGCTGCTTCCACTACGGTAATTTTGTACAGATTTTTCGCTTTTCACGATGTCAGAGTAGGGCCCGACACAGCTACTGCGCTTCTGGCAGGGATTTATAATGATACCGGCAGTCTAATGCACTCCAATACTTCTCTGGAGGTTTTTGAAATTTGCGCGCAGCTTACTTCGTGCGGCGGCAAGGTTACGCAGATTACAAAGAATATGTTCAGAGCAACGCCTGTTTCCACCTTGAAGCTTTGGGGACGGGTGCTTTCGAATGCGAGGATAAACGATGAAGGTGTTACGGTTTCGGTTGTTACCTGGAAAGATTTTGAAGATTGCAATGCCGGTTCTGAAGAAGTTTCCGGTGTGGTGGATTTGTTGAATTCAGTGCCTGGATCCAAATATACATGTCTATTGAATGAAGACCGGAACGGAAAGGTAAAGGGCTCTTTCCGTACACAGCGGGATGATGTTGATGTGGCGGAACTGGCTGCGCAATTTGGTGGCGGCGGGCATAAGAAGGCCGCTGGATTCACCATGCCCGGCAGGATTCATCAGGAATTGCACTGGAAAATTGTTCCGGCGCAAGAGCTACCTGATAATACTGCGCTTCCGAAATTGGGGTAATTTGCTATAATGGCATGGCCTTAATTCAAGAACATGTTTTTTCGCCGTGTTTTGGCAGCCATAATGATATTTGTTTTTGTTTCCGTTTCCACGGTGGCGTTCCTGATTTTTGCTGTCGGAAACACGTTTTTTCGGGCATCGTTTTACGAGAAGGATATAAAAGAGGCGGGTTATGAGTTTCTTGTCGATGCGGCGGTAGCGAGTATTTCGCAGCAGGATACATTGATCTCAAAGTATTTTATTAAGGAGGAATTAAAGGACGAGGTGGAAAAGGTTTTTCCGATCTCTTTGTTTGAGAAATCGCTTAATGAGCTTGTGCAGGAGGTGCAGAGTTTAAAAGATGATCCTAATCGTCCTTTAACTTTCAGGCTGGGGATGTTCAGGGAAAGTTTGTTGACGCTGGCAAATAATCTTTCTTATAAGATATTTGAGAGTCTGCCTTTCTGTGCGCCGGATGAAGTACCGAATGAAACGGTGGACGGCCTGCCGTCCTGTGTGCCGCAAGGCTTTGCATATAACGATGTTTCCGGAGAACTTTCGGCGCAGTTTGAAGAAGATGTTTATTCGGCGGTGCCGGAGCAGGTGCAGTTTGACGTAAATTCGGCGCTTGGCGCGGATGGTCCGGCAATATCTCAAATATTTACCATGGTGGATACGGTGAAGATGGTTTTTTATGTAATTTTACTGGTACTTCTGGGGCTTATTGCTTTAGTTATTTACAGGCCTTTTTCCGCGATTTTGATGGCCGAGGGAATTGCTTTTTCGCTGAGCGGAGCGGTTGCTTTGATTGTTGGATACGTGGTTGGATTTATGCCGGCTTTGTTTAATGCGGGAATGAAGGATAATTATCTGAAGGATGTTATTTATACTTTCATGGTGCAGGTTGCGGGAATTTTTGGTGGAGAAGTGCAGAGGGGCGGAATGGTGTTTTTGGCGACGGGTATTATTCTTCTTGCGGTACGTTTTTTTCTCAGGAGGCGATAAATGGAGAACGATTTGCAAATGATTCGGGAGAAAATAAACAAATGTCGGCTTTGCCGGCTTTACCAAGGTGCGCATAGCGCAGTGCCCGGGGAGGGGAGTGCCGTGGCTCAGGTTATGTTTATTGGTGAAGCCCCCGGGAAGGATGAAGATCTTCAGGGTAAGCCGTTCGTGGGGGCGGCCGGCAAGTTTTTGTCCGCCATGCTGGAGGGGATCGGCATGAAACGGGAGGACGTTTTTATTACCAATATTGTCAAGCACCGGCCGCCCGATAACCGCGATCCTCTTGAGGATGAAGTGGAGACGTGTTTTCCTTATCTGGATGCGCAAATCAATGCCATCAAGCCCAAATTGATAGTTACTCTGGGCAGACATGCAATGCATCGCTTTCTGCCTGATTTAAAAATATCGGAGGTTCATGGCCAGGCCAAGCGAGTTAAGTCGATTTTCAGCCAAAAACAGGTTATTTTGCCTCTTTATCATCCGGCCTCGGCGCTTTATAATCCTTCCATGAGATCGACTTTAATTCATGACATGAAGAAAATTCCCATCTTATTAAAAAAGATCAATGACGCATCATAAATATTTGTCCATAATCGGCGTTGCAGGCGTAGTCAGTTGGATTGCATGGATTGTGGTGCTGAATAAGTTGGATCCCACACAGTCACCGGTTTTGGCATTGGGGCTTTTCTACCTGAGTCTGTTTTTCGCACTTACATGCACTTTTACGGTTTTGGGGTTTTATTTTCGTGTGTGGCTGAATAAAAACGAGATTTACTACAATCATATTCATACGGCTTTCAGGCAGGGAATTTTGTTAACGGTAATAGCTCTCGGATGTCTGACTTTTCTGCTTCTTGGCGTTTTAACGTGGTGGTCCGGCATTATGCTTATAGGGGTTGTTACTTTGGTGGAGTTTTATTTTACGGCCCGGGAACCGGGGATTTGAAAACCACCTTTAAGGTGAATTATAAAAAAGCGCCCTCTTCAGTCCTTAAAGAGGGCGCTTTGCCCAATATCTATATGATTTTTGTTTAGTTGCCGCTTTTTGCTCTTTCTTCATTCGCTTTTATGGCTGCAAGTCTGCTCAGCATTGCCTTTCTTGCCTTTCTTGCTTCTTCGATATCGCGTTTGTTTTGTGCTATTGCATCGGTATTTTCATCAACCTTCACATCTATTTCGATTACTTTTGCTTCCACGTTGGTTGTCCGTGTTTCAAGGGCTGCCACTCTGCTGGATAGTTCAGTGTTCTGCGGTACCTTATCTAGAGGTGTTGTTGGTTGTTTAGGTGCGGGAGTTTGTCCGGGAGTGGTTCCTCCAGGAGTCTTTGTGGTTGTTTTTCCCTGAGCGACAGGTGCCGGCCTTGAAGCTGCTTTGCCGAAAGCTACAGGGAATGCGTTGTAGATTTCCGCTTTTTCACTTGCAACTTTTGCAGTGTCACGTCCAAATGTGCTAATTACGTTAAGATTATTTTGCCAGTCGCTGTTTAATCCGACTTGTTGATTTTTATTGTCGGTTTTAACACGTAGAGTAACTTTCTTTTCAGTAGATTTTCCATCTTTATCTTTTTCTGTCATTGGAGCCGTGATGGTTACTTCAACGATTCCGTTGGCATCTTCCGTACAAGCAGAAGATTCTACGTTCTTAGATGTGTTATTGTATTTTTCATCGCAGGATTTTTCTAATACTGTCCACATGGTTCCGTTGTCGTCGCATGGTAGTGATACACGATTTTTATTATCAGGATCGATTACTACAAGCACGCTTGTACCTATTACTTTTTGTAGAGCCTGACATGCTTTTACTGCATCTTTGCTGTTGTTGTACTGATAATAAAAGGTCTCAGGTACAACAGGTGTCATTGTGTCCGGTGCCTCAGGAGCTGGTGCCGGTTCTGCTGTTGGCGCAGGTTCTGTGGATGGGTCCGCTGTAGGAGCAGGTGCAACAGGTTCTGAGGATGCGCTTGCCGAAGCGGATGGTTCTGAGGTTGGAGCGGCTGTTGGGGCTGCCGTAGGTGCGGCGGTACCCTTTGTTGTAGCTGCAGGCTGTCCCTGAAGAGGCCTGTTTACGGCTTCCGTTGGTACAGGTTTGATGTCTTGTGCGGGAGCATCGTTTTTGCAACCTGCGGCGGATGCCGCGAGTGCGGCGATTAATGACGCGGTGCCCAGAGCGCGTCCGGTTTTGGATCTTTCGGCTTTTGTAGCCGTTGCCGGTTTGGAAATGGGCATTTCCATACCATTATTTGGATACATCATATAGATATATGGGTTAAAATTTGTATATGAGGGAGTGATACTATAAACTATCTACGGGTTTGTCAAGTATATTTTTTACTTTTTTTTAATATCCTTGTCAAATAGTATGCACAAACTATCAAAAAGTGTAATGCACAGGCCAATTATCCATTACAGGAAGTTTATTGGTTGTAGGTCGGATTTGAAACTATTGCCAGCTTATTTAGAGGCCAAAGCACAAAAAGAGCTTTACCCTCTATGTGATTCATTGGCAGGTATGGACTGTTGCCGTTTTCACCGCAATTACCCTGGGAAACGTTTTCTCTAAAGCAGCTGCGTGAATCCGAGCTGCCAAGTCTGTTGTCTCCAAGCACAAAAAAGCTGTTTTCCGGCACTTCAAAGACATCGCCGGCTTCCCGCGGTCTGGTGTTATCCTTGTTTTTGCTGTTTAAATAGTCTTCTTCCAATTGAACGCCTTGCGGATATTCATCGTTAAAAATAAAAATTTTGTTATCTTTGATTTTTACGGTTTCTTCCGGCAGGCCTATTACTCTTTTAATAAAAAATTCACGGTTGTTACCCGGCGGGTGGAAAATGACAACATCTCCTCTTTGAGGCAGCCCAACCTGCCATCCGAAAAAATTCTGATAGCCGAACTTGTTAACGATTATGTACTCGCCATAGCCGTTTTGGCATTTGTTGTCTATGAAATTAAAGGAATCGCACATGGAAGATCCGTAAACCTGAAAAGGAGATACAATGAAAGTTCTTATAAGGAAGACAAGTCCAACTATAATTATAAGGTTCAGGCCTATATCAAGCCAGAAAGAAAGCTTATTATTGATCTTTAATTTCATGGGAGACAAAAGGTTGCGGGTGGGATTTTACCTCTTATTGCCTTTCTTTACAAGGGCCGGGCTTTATAGTACTATTTTTCTATGATCATTGCGGAATATTTGTTTCAGCGTTATCTGGAGCCTGGCGAAAAGGTGGTTGCTGTTGTGCACAGGCATCCTTTTGTTTTGGCGAGAGCGGTTTTACCTTTGGCTGCATTGGGATTGGCTTTACCGTTTTTTTTATGGATGCTGTTTCCCGAATATATTTTTATTTTTGTAATATGGGGATCGATTACTGCCGTACGAATTTTCCGGGAGTTTATGATCTGGTATCACGATGCTTTTTTGATAACAGATGTGAGTATAATCGATGTTTACTGGCATGGTTTTTTTGACCGGTCTTCCGCGCGTCTGGAGTATCCAATGATGGAAGGTGTAAATTTGGAAATCCGCGGGTTAAGACGTGTCATTTTTAATTATGGAACCGTGTCGGTGCAACGTGGCGGAGGAACAAATCCGCTGGTATTAAGAGATGCCATGAATCCGCGTAAGGCAGAGAGGAAAATTATGAGTACCGTTGAGGAGTTTATGAAAAACAGAAGTATGAGGCAGTCGGAAACTTTAAAAGAGCTTATTACGGAAATGGTTCATCATAATTATAGGGAAAATGCTAAAAAATAGTTTTTATGAATAATCTATTACTTTGGGGGCTGGTTATTTTTGTTCTGGTCGATTTGGTTATTGTGATTTTTGTTTTATACAAGAGACGCGGAGGTGGTTTTACGCAGCAGGAAAAGAAGCATTATATGGAGCATTGGAACAGGATAAAGTCGGATTCCGATTTGAGGCATGCGATTATGGACGCTGACAAGCTCCTGGACCAGTTGCTTCAGCGGAAGGGTTATAGCGGTAATTTAGGTGAGAAACTAAAGAAATCCGGGAAGCTTTTTACCGATTTGAACGGTGTCTGGGCCGCGCATAAACTTAGAAACCGGCTGGCGCATGAACTGGACGTAAAGGTGTCCGCGGATGAAGGTCGCAGAGCTTTAAGGCAGTTTGAACGGGCATTTTCAGATATTGGAATACTATGAAAGCTAATATGAAAAAAAAAGTTTATGGTATTGCGGGATATATTGGATCGGGCAAAAGTATGGCTGGCGCATATTTTAAAGCTTTGGGTGCGGATTTTATAGATGCCGATGAGGTTGTGGATGGTCTTTACCAAAAGGGGGAGGCCGGCTATGAAAAAATTGTTCAATATTTTGGTGATAGATTTTTAAGAAAGGATGGATCTTTGGATAGAAAAAAAATTGCGCGATTTATATTTAATGATGCCAATAAGTTAAAGATAATAAATAATTTGATTCATCCTCTGGTTACGCTTGAAATTAAAAAAAGGATAAACGCTTCCAAAGCGGAAGTAGTGTTTATTGAAGCGATTTGTTTTTTACCAACGCAGATTGGTGCGCTTGTTGACAAGATTTTATGGATTGATTGCGGGAAAAAAATATTGAAAGAGAGAGTAGAAAAAAGCGGTGGTTTAATGTTCGAAATAATTTATAAATCCCAGAAAAAACCGGGGGAAATTAACGAGGTTGTGGAAAATGTCGTAGATAAAGCAACTTTTAGGCGCGCGCTTAAAAAGGTGTGGGATAAATGGTGTGTTTAGGTTATTATTTAAAGGAAATAATCTCTTTTGGAAATGAAAAAAGATATGTATGAAGCTGTGATCGGGCTGGAAATTCATGCTCAGATTGCACTGAAATCCAAAATGTTTTGTTCGTGCAGCAGTGACAGTTTCGATAAGGAGCCGAATATAAATACCTGTCCAGTTTGTATGGGTTTTCCGGGGCAGCTGCCGGTCATAAACGAAGAGGCTGTTAGAAAAGGAGTGAAGGCTTCTTTGGCTTTGCACTGCGAAGTTCCGCCTTTTTCGAAGTTTGACCGCAAGAACTATTTTTATCCGGATCTGCCGAAAGGTTTTCAGATTTCGCAATACGATCAGCCTTTGGCGGTGAATGGATGGATAGAAGTGGATGCTTGCGGTACGAAGAAGAAAGTGGGAATTACGCGCCTTCATCTGGAGGACGATGCGGGTAAATTAACGCACATAGAAAATGGAACGCTTTGCGACTATAACCGCTGCGGGATCGCTTTAATGGAGATCGTGAGTGAGCCGGACATGAGATCGGCGGCGGAGGCCGGAGCTTACGCGCGGGCAATGCAGACTATTTTGCGTTATACGAATTCTTCCGATGCGGACATGGAAAAGGGGATGATGCGCTTTGACGCTAGCGTGTCCATTCGTCCGGTTGGGGATCTAAAGCTTTATCCTCGTGCTGAGATTAAGAACCTGAACTCTTTTAAGTCGCTTGAAAACGCGATTGCTTACGAAATTGAAAAGCAGACGGAAATGTGGGAGGAGGGTAAGCCCATGAATAAAGATATTACGGTGGGTTGGACGGATATTAATGGAAAAACTTATTTTCTGCGGGATAAAGAGGGTGCGGACGATTATCGGTATTTCCCCGAACCGGATTTGCCGCCCGTGAAAATCACGGCCGATTTCATTGAAGAGCTAAGAAAAGATATTCCGGAGCTTCCCACCGAAAAGTTTGTTCGCTATACGGAGCAAATGGAGATGTCGGAGGCCGAGGCGACTCTGATTTCCGGCAATCCGGATCTGGCACGATATTTTGAGGAAGTGGCGGCTATAAGCGGAGACGACAAAAGAGCGACGACGTTTGTTTCGACGATATTAATGGCTCATCTGAAAAAGAATGTTATGGAAATTGCGGAGTGCAAAGTTACTGCACAGGCTTTGGCTGATCTTATAAAAATGGTTAATGATGGCAAAATTTCAATGAATATTGCAAAGGGAGAGGTTTTTGAAGAGATGTTCGAAAAAGGCTCCGACCCTGCGAAGATTGTTAAGGAAAAAGGTCTGGGGCAGGTGAGTGATGAAGGTGAACTTACGAAGATTTGTGAGGAAGTTATTGCGGCAAATTCGGGGTCGGTCGCGGATTATAGAGGTGGGAAGGCGCAGGCTCTGGGATTTTTGGTAGGGCAGGTTATGAAAGAGACCAAGGGTCAGGCCAACGCGCAGATGGTGAATGATATTTTGAAAAAGTTGATTGGATAGGGTGGCGCGTCGGCGATTTTTAAGGTAAAATTTGGGTGTTAATAAGGTTTTTTTATGGATGGACAAACTTTTATGTACTTTGCAATAGGTGGCGCGGTAATCGCGTTGGTTCTTTTTATGTGCATTGCAATTTATTATCTGATCCGTATTTTAAGGGATTTGTCGGATGCGACTGCCAGCGTGAGGGAGACGGCGGAGACTGTTAACGATAATGTTCAGGAGCTTGCGGATAAGGTGACTTCCACTTTGGATCAGGTTCTTAACTATTTTGTTAAGCCGTTTGCTTTGATTCACTTTTTGTCGGAAAAGCTGAAGCCTTTTATGGATATGATCCCAAAACATAAGGAGGAGCCGGCTAAGGAAGATGAGGATGATGAGGAAGAAAAGGAGGATGATGAGGAAGAAGAAGAGAAGCCGAGGCGCAGGAAAAAAGTGAGACGTGAAAAGCGGGCCGCGAAACGGGCGGGGAAACGCGGTAAAAAGTAGAGTTTAATTAGGATGTTTGCCGGATTTACCGGACGCGCCGATTACGGTCAGCGGGAATTTGATTGTGGCTCTATAAATGCGGCGGATGCGGGATGGTTGCAGGAAAAGTCGCCAGAGCCATTCCAGGCCGAGTTTTTGGAAGATATGAGGGGCGCGCTTTACGGCGCCGGAGACGAAGTCGAAGGCGCCGCCCACGCCGATTGCCACTTTGACGGATTTTAAGTGTGCAAGATTACGCGCAAGCCATATTTCCTGCTTCGGGGCTCCGAAAGCTACAAAGAGTATGTCCGGCTCCGCGCTATTTATAAGTTCGCGAAGATTGTAGTAGTTGTCGGGGGTAGCCGCGCCGTCGTCCGTGCCGACGATGGTGCAGTTGTATTTTTTTTCGAGTTTAACTTTGGCTTTTGCTGCTACGGTGGGCGCGGCGCCGAGCAGGAATATTCTTGCGGAGGGGATCGCTTTCTTACAGATTGACTGCATCAAATCGCTGCCAGTAACCCTTTCGGGCAAAACCCGCCGATTGTTTGGCCCGGTTCCTGAATCCGTTTTTTTCGATCTAAAAAAGATCAGCGGCAGGCTAAAAAGTCCAAGCAACACTTTAAGAATGACTGACTTAAGATTTTTTACCGTTTCAAGGTAATCGGCCGCCCAAAGTATTCCTATCCCGTCCGGAATGTTAAGGTTTGTTCCCTGAAGAATTTCGCGGAGTTCGGTGTTTTTTTGCGCTTCCAGAACCATTTCAGGATTTGGCGTGGCTATAAAAAGCCGGCCCGCCGGATTTAGCAGTTGTTCATTGATTTTTGTGACCGCCTCATCTTCGGTGACAGGATCAAAAGGGACCCCAAGAATTTTTATTCGATGTTTGCTCATGGATTAGTTTTTTTTGCTTCTATAATCATATCTTTGCCCACTTTGTAGAATTTCACAATGTTCAGTCCGGCTTTTTTTATTATGCTTTTAAGCTCTCTTTTTGTGAA
>JAHJEW010000053.1 GCA_018825335.1 Patescibacteria group bacterium
AAGATTCGATTTTCTCCCATGGGCGCCAATTCTGTTCGTATCGGCGCTCAAGCGGACAAATCTTGAGAAAATCATGGAATTAAGCCGCGAAATCTACAAAGAACGCTTTAAAAAAATAGATGACGAAGAGCTAAATCTGTTCCTGAAAGAAATTACTTACAAACACCTCCCTCCAGTTCAAAAAAACAAACTGCCCGTTTTCTTTTCAATGGAGCAGGACGCCGTAAATCCTCCGTGCTTTGCCTATTTTGTCAACGATCCAACCACCATTCACTTCTCATATAGACGTTATCTGGAAAATGAAATCCGTAAAAAATACGGATTCGTTGGAACATCCATAAGATTATATTTCAAAAAGAAAGGTGCCAAAACAAAGCGACGCACAAAATCAAAGTAGAGCTTTATAAGCTCTAAAGAACCTTTCATTATACTGCCTCCTCCGGTCAATATTGTGGAACTTCAACATTGATCCGTTGACCACCACATCCGATTCCGGTCCAAGATTTCTTCGATTTCGCTCAAATCGCAAAAGATGCATTTTTTCCAACCGGTTTTCCAATATATTCCCAAGAAATCCACCAAGAATAAATTCGGGTAAAACCCTAATCAGAGACAATAAACCATCACCGCGTACAAATTCATTTTTCTGAGCCGGGCAATCTTCGAACCATGTATTATTTTCATAAAAAACTCGTTTATCAAACCCCTTTCTGCAATACAAAAACCTAAGCGCCTTCATCCAATAATACAAATAAACGTCATCTTTCTGAAGCATCTTTTCCAGATTCATCCCATTTTCAGAAACGTAAAAACTCAAACAAAAACGCCCGGCAATTTTATCGCCATACCTTCGCACACCAAGAATATACGATAATAACACCGATAATACCCTGGCTGTAAAAATACGTCCGTCTTTAACAATTATGAAAATATCAATATCGCTTGATTCGCTGCAGTTATTAAATGACAAAGTATTGCAGACGGCAACCGCCTTAATAAAAGGAACCATTTGTAACATTGGCACAAACTTCAAGGCTTTCATCCAATAAAGATTCGTAAACTCTTCCTTTCTTCTATATTCATTTACCAGATCCTCACGTCCCGGCATAAAAAAATATCCATTCTTATGCTTCAATTTTTCATCACTTTTCAGAAAATCAGCAATCTTTTCATCTGAAAGATCATCTTTTAGGCCGCAGGGATAAACAATATATTTCTTTATATCATCAACTTTCAAAGGACGCCCGCATGCGTTTAAAAAAGCCGCTACACCATATATGGCCTGCTCAATATTTCTTGGGGGAAACTGTACTTTCATAACCGTATCATAAGAGAAATATTCAGTTTTTGAAACAATTGATGTAGCGTAAGAAATTCATGTATTATATAAACACCATGAAAAAGCAGGACCGTCAAAAATATCTCGCCCATATCCTGAAAAATCTTCCAAGAAAACCGGGAGTCTATAAATTTAAAGATGAGAAGGGCTCTATTATCTATATAGGAAAAGCCAAAGACCTCAAAAACCGTGTTTCAAGCTATTTTCAGGCTTCCAAAGACCAGAGCGTAAAAACTCAAAAAATGATCAGCCAGATCGCAGATATTGACTTTATTGTGGTCGATTCGGATCTTGAGGCGATTATGCTTGAAACAAACATGATTAAGAAGTTTCGGCCAAAATACAACATCCTCATGAAAGACGATAAAAATTATGTTTACATTAAAGTGACTATAAATGAAGATTTCCCGCGCATATTGATCACAAGAAGGGTAGATAAAGACAAAGCCAGATATTTTGGCCCAAAAACGGCGCAGCATAAAGTCCAGAAAACACTTAAAGTTCTCAAAAGAATCTTCCCGTATAGGCATTGCAGCCTTGCAATTGACTATCAGATGCCTATTCCACATCCTACCGATACGTCTCGCAAACATCAGGTTAAAGTAACCAAAGTGGGAATTAAATACCCGTGCATTGATTACCATATTAAAAGATGCATCGGCCCCTGCATAGGTACGGTAAATAAAGAAGAATATAGGGAAATAATTGACCAGGTTTTGAGATTCCTTGAAGGAAAACACGATGAAATAATAAAAAAACTACGCGAAGATATGCAGAAAGCCGCCGTTGACAGAAAATTTGAAATAGCGGCCGCTATTCGCGACAAACTTCATGCGATAGAAGACATTATGGAAACCCAGCGCGTTTCAACTCCCGACCAGAAAGATCTTGACGTTATTAACTACTTTGAATCGGATGATAATATTTATTTCAACCTGTCACAGGTCCGTGGTGGAAAACTTATAAATCAGGAAAATTTTGAAATAAAACAATGTGGAGACCTTGATGTCCTGGGCGGATTTCTAATGCAATACTACGAAAAAGCCACAGACCTCCCAAAAGAAATTCTCATTCCACACTCCATGGACGACCCGGACACACTGGAAAAATGGCTTACAGTAAACAAAGGGGGAAAAGTGAAAATCATCATCCCTCAAAAGGGCCATAAAAACAATTTACTAGAACTTAGCTACCAAAATGCACAAAATTTCGCTGGATTAAGCCGTGTAAAATGGCAGGGACATCAAAAATCGGAACGTGAAGACGCCCTTGAAGGTCTGCAAAAAATTCTTAAGCTCGAAAAAACCCCAAAACGGCTTGAATGCTATGATATTTCTCATTTTGCAGGCAGCCAGACCGTATCTTCCATGGTCGTTTTTGACAAAGGATTCCCGAAGAAAGATGACTACAGAAAATTCAAACTACATCAGGAAGGCAGCCCTGACGATTTCGCATCCATGGAAGAAACACTTGAAAGACGCCTTAAATACCTTAAACCATCCATCGAATCCGGCCTTATTAAGGTTTTTAAATCCACAAAAAAAGAGCTGATGAAAACAAAACTCAAACCAAATACTGCTCAATTTACGATCAAAAAAGGTAAACAGAAAATCGGCACAGCCTTAATTTTCACATCTGTAAACAAAAAAACTCTCATCCAGAAAATCGATATTCCGGCCGACATCGATTTATTAACCGTTATAAAGAAAATCGCACAAAAAACCAAGACAAAGCGCATTTATCTTTCCATCCCTGTAAAAGATACCCTGAAATATGAGCAAATAGGATGCCAGCCAATCGCGAAAATACCGGATGTCTTTAAAATCCCCGCATCCCGTAAAATTCTTGTTTACGACACAACAAAGCACAAAACAGACAGTTCTTTTGCCTCAAAGCCCGATTTAATTGTTATAGATGGCGGAAAAGGACAACTCAGCTCCGCCTTGAAACAACTAAAAAAATATGGTTTCACAGTACCTATTATCTCAATCGCCAAAAAAAACGAAGAAATCTACCTTCCTGTACAGAACAAACCCATAATATTAAGCAAACAAAGCCCAATTCTACACCTTATCCAGCATATTCGCGATGAATCGCACCGTTTTGCGCTAACCTACCATCAAAGCCTTCAAATGAAAGCCACCAGAGATTCCTCACTTGACAATATTTTTGGCATTGGAGAAACAACCAAAATGAAATTGCTTAAACATTTTGGTTCTCCTCAGGCTATAAAAAACGCCACAATGCATGAACTGGCACAAATTATTGGAAAAAGTAATGCCAAAAAAATTAAGCAGCAGCTCTAAATCTTTTTTTCTGCGCATTTCCTCAGATCTTTACCGGACCCTCCACGTTTAATCGGCTCACACTTACCGGTATTCTTGAATTGATCATGAAAACGATCGATAATACCTATAGCCTCCTTGTTATCTTTCACAAGATAAATATATTCAAAATCACCGGAGCTCAAAAGTCCGTCTTTTAAGGCATAATCAATAATCCAGTGAATTAGTTTTTCCCACATTTCTCCAACCAGAATAATGGGTTTAAAAGCCATTTTCTTCACTTGTAAAAGCTGCCAGGTAAAGAAAAACTCCAGCATGGTACCAACGCCACCTGGAGTAACAATAAAAACATTTGATAATTCCATAAAAGTATCAAGACGATCAGAAAACTTGACGAAACTTTTTTCAAACTCAACATATTCATTTACAGACTGCTCAAAAGGCAGTTGTATATTTAAACCGATCGACTCCGCCAGATTCTCCTTATCCCCGGCAGTATGCCCTTTATTTGCGGCTTCCATAAGCCCTGGGCCACCACCTGTCACAATATCATATTGCCGTGCACCAATGGCCTTGGCCAACTCAAATATCTCCTTATAAGTCCTGTCACCTTCCTTTATCCTGGCCGACCCGAAAATCGCCACCCTGAAATCATCGGTTTCCAATTCTTTGTCTATATCGAGCATCCTGACATGATTTTCTTTCTCTTTTGGAGATTTTGCATTTTCTCCCATAATATTTTTAAGTGATATAAATCATTTAATTATACACAATTTTAACCATTTTGCCTATACATCACTACAAAAAATGGTGGGCGAGGAGGGACTTGAACCCTCACTCCATTGCTGGAATACGATTTTGAGTCGTACGCGTCTGCCAGTTCCGCCACTCGCCCACATAATATAACGCAAAGTCAATTATGCGAATCACAGCCATCAAAGTCAATCCGCAAAGCAAATAAACCTATCAAACCGAGCAAATAGAATGTATTTTATAATAAATTATGAGCAATTTTTGCGACAAAACAACAGTAGAATTTATAGGAGGGAAAGGCGGTGATGGAGCCGTCAGCTTTCGCCGCGAAAAACACGTGCCTCGCGGAGGCCCCGACGGTGGAGACGGAGGCTATGGAGGCAATGTTATCCTTATTGCCGATGAAAACCTTAACACTCTCGCGGATTTCGCAACCAAGAAAATATTTAAAGCTCAATTCGGTACAAACGGCGCCGGAAACAACTGCACGGGCAAAAACGGCGATGACCTGATATTACACGTTCCCGCCGGAACAATACTGATCAACAATGAAACCGGTGAAAATTTGGCCGATCTGAAAAAACATGGTCAAAACTTCATTGTTGCGAGAGGTGGCAGGGGAGGACTTGGCAACAGCAACTTCAAATCCAGCATTCATCAGGCGCCAAAGTTTGCGGAAACGGGAGAAGAAGGGGAGATAAGAAAGGTCACAATGGAACTGCAACTTGTAGCCGATATTGGCATCATTGGTTTCCCTTCATCCGGAAAATCCACACTTATATCTGTTATTTCCAATGCCAGACCCAAAATCGCCGATTATCCCTTTACAACGCTAATCCCCAATTTAGGTGTGGTCGAAATGAAAAAATTCGACAGGCATATGACCGATTCATTCGTGGTAGCAGATATACCCGGCCTGATTGAAGGTGCGCATCAGGGTAAAGGGCTCGGCCATGAATTTCTACGTCACGTTTCAAGAACGGAAATTCTCGTCCATTTATTGGATCCCACCCGTAACGACCCGTCTGATTACAAAATCATTAACGATGAACTGGCTGCTCACGATCCAAGACTGGCCAAAAAAGATCAGATCATCTGCATTAGCAAGATAGATACTCAAACACCCAATCAGTTAAAGAATTTTATTTCTCATTTGAGGAAAAAATACCCTTCATTAAAGAAAAAAGAAATCCTGGAAATCTCTTCTATAAGCTCTGCAGGCATTAAGAATCTTGTTTTTATAATGTTTGAGCAAGTCAAAAAACTCAGGGAATCGCGCGCAAAGAAACTTGAGTCCAGCCTCTTGATTCCCGAGGAAAAAGAAAAAATCTTCAAACCCCATTTAAAGCAAAATAGATTTGAAGTAAGATTTGTAAGAGTTAAAGTAGATGCAGCAGCAGGCAAAGAAAGAAGAACCTTCGAGGTTACCGGAGCACGCATCGAACAAGTCGTAAAAATGACCGACATTCAAAATCAAGAAGGAGTGGAAAGGATTTATCACTTTATGAAGAAAATGGGTATTAAAAAAGAACTTCAGTCAATGGGGGCAAAACCGGGCGATAAAATCCGTATCGCCCAAAAAACTTTTACCATGAGATAAAAAAATTATTATGATACTGATAGTGGGATTAGGAAATCCGGGACCAGAGTACAAAAAAACACGTCACAATGTCGGATTCATGGTTTTGGACGAATTGGCCGGAGAACTCAAATTAGAAACATTCAAACCAGAAAAGAAATTCAGCGCCGAATTGGCAACAGTGCATATTGATGGGAAAAAAATAATACTGGCAAAACCGCAAACCTTTATGAACCTTTCCGGCGAGACCGTTCAAAGCCTTTCAGCCTTTTACAAGATCAAGCCGGAAAACATTTACATTATTTGCGATGATCTGGACCTTCCTCTTGGCCAGATCAGAATCAGAAGAAAAGGCGGCCCCGGAACTCACAATGGTTTAAAATCCGTGGTTGAATATATTGGCGAAGATTTCCCCCGTCTGCGCGTAGGTATTGAGAGCAGGGGAAAGTCCGCACCAGCCCTGCAGGAAACTGTATCTTTCGTTCTGACACCCTTTACTTCCAAAGAAAGACCTTTAGTCCAAAAAGGCATTAAAAATGCCATAAACTCACTTCTTACCATTATTAAAAGCGGAATCGATACAGCAATGAATGAATATAACCAAATATAAATTTGCTAAAAATGCCATTCACGCTCAAACTCTCCTTGCTTTTTCATTAAAAAAACCATAAATTACCTAAGCTTCTTTAACCAAAACCCATGTTTGCAGTCGTCGACATCAACGGAAACCAATATAAAGTTAACCTGAACGAAACTATCGAGATCCACAAATTGGAGGCCAATCCTGGAGAAAAAATCAAATTCGACAATGTGGTATTACTGGCAACATCCGATAAAGACGCCAAGATAGGACAACCTTTTGTAGAAGGCGCTTCCGTGGAAGCAAAAGTTGTCGAACATTTTAAAGGTGACAAAATCCGCATCTTTAAATTCAAACCAAAGACCAGATACAGCAAAACCCAGGGACACCGTCAGGACTACACGAAAATTGAAATTTTGGGCATAAACGGCTAAAAGTCCTTATTGCCAAGAGCATCCAGCACAGCTTGAAGATCATCGGGAAGCGCGATTTTGAACGTTCTCAACTTTTTCATGTCTGGTAAAACAAAAGACAAACTGCCGGCATGCAAAAACTGTCTTTTCAATCCATATTCTTCTTCGAGTACCTTATTTACTTTCGGCTTGCCGTAAAGATTATCACCCACTAGCGGAAACCCTATTGAAGCAAAATGAACCCTGATCTGATGCGTTCTGCCGGTAATAAGATGTATTTTCACCAGAGAAAAATCATCAAAATAATCAATTACTTCATATTCGGAAACAGCCATTTTTCCTTTCTTTTCCGATACAACAGCCATACGTTTACGCTGCCTGACATCACGTCCAATCGGAGCTTCAATCCGTCCTTTTTGGGGAACAATCCGTCCGGCCAAAAGAGCAAAATACACCTTATCAACCCGTCTGCCATGAAAAAGATCAGCCAGATACCTGTGAGTCCTATCATTTTTTGCGATTACAAGTAGCCCTGAAGTATCTTTATCCAGCCGATGCACAATTCCTGGTCGCAGAACTCCGTTAATTTCGCTTAATTTCCCTTTGCAATGATGCAAAAGTGCATTTACCAGACTGTCATCTTTATGAGTTTCGCCCTGCCCCGGATGAACAACAAGACCCGCCGGCTTGTTAAGCACAATCAAATTGTCATCTTCGTACACAATATCCAGATTCATGGAAAGAGGCTT
>JAHJEW010000054.1 GCA_018825335.1 Patescibacteria group bacterium
ATAATAAATATATAATAATGGTGAATACTAACAATTTTTCACCCATGAAAACAATCGTACTGAAAGTGGACGACAAAATCCCAAGAGAACTGGACATCATTGAAAGTGAAGAAGGGCTGGGAAACCGCACATCCACCGTTACATTCCTCATCAAATATTATTTTTTAACGAAGAAAAGCTCATTGGACCAGTCAATAAAAATCCTTGACCGCCTGCTGGACAAGATTGATACGGAAAAATTGCCATCCGCAAGGCAGCAGCTAAAAAACCTGTAATGAAAATATTTTTCACCGGACACTTTAAGAATCAGCTAAAAAAGTTGATGAGAAAATTCCCGTGCGTCGCGGAAGATCTTCTTAATCTCCTGGATTCACTGGATATTGAAAAAGAAATTTCAATCGGCAAATCCATATACAAAGTCAGAATTGGCAGCAGCGACATGAAAAAAGGAAAATCCGGCGGTTTTCGGGCTTATATTTATTTTTACCGGCTAAAAAAAATACTTGTACCACTGTGCATCTACGCAAAATCGGAGCAGGTCATAGTCTCCGAAAATGAACTGCAATACCACATCGACAAAATGAACGAGGAACTTTTTGGCGAAATAGCCTAGATTTTGCCGCGCCCACAACGCAAACTTGACAAAAAGTATGAATTTACTATAATCACAACCAATCATTTAAACCTCAAAAATGGAATCCCCAAAACCATCAGACACGGAAAAAGCCGCGCAGGCATTTGCCGTAATTGGAGAAACAACGGAAAAACTCCCGCAGCTCGCCAAAAACCCCTCGGTTAAGGCCCTTGGCCCGATTGATTTCGACGCCCTTGAAGACCGCGACAAGCCGTTTTTCAAAAACCTGCTTACGCTCGGTAGCCTGGATCCGGACATTATCAGGCGCGTACTGATTATGCGCCACAAACTAAATAACGAAATAATGCTAACGCAGGCAGAAGCCGAAGAACTGATTACGGTTCTGCAATGCAAAGGCTTCTACCGTACCGGACTGGATCTTAGCGGCATGGAGTTTGGCATTCTGGACTTATGCGATGCCGTTGTAGGGGGAGATTTTAACGTATGGGATACGGTAGTACGGGGTGATAACTGTCAGACCAGAATGGAAGTGGGAGGCGATAACAATCAGGGCGGAATGAAAGTGGAAGGTGACAACCAACAGCAAGGGATGGAGGTAAAAGGCGATAACAATCAGTGGAAAATGCAAATTAGAGGATACAACATTCAGGCTGAAATGCAGGTACAGGGAGACAGCAACCAATATAAAATGAAAGTCGAAGGATTCAGCAACCAATATAAAATGAAAGTGGGAGGCAACAATAATCAGCATGAAATGAAAGTAGGAGGCGCCAATGATCAGAAAGCAATGGGAGTAGAAGGCCGCAATAATCGAAGCGCAATGCAAGTAAGAGGCGACTACATTGAGTAATATGTACCGGCCGATGCCCACCGTCCGCCCTACCGCCCCACAAGCCGCAGAAACTCGTTCCGAGTATTAAGCTCCTTCTTAAAAAGCCCGCGCAGCGCCGAAGTGGTAACAAAGCTGTGCTGCTTTTCCACTCCCCGCGCCATCATGCATAAATGCTCGGCCTCCACAATCACGCCGACGCCTTTTGGCTTTAGCACATCATAAAGCCCCTGCGCGATCTGGCTCGTCATACGCTCCTGATTCTGCAGTCTGCGCGCGAACATCTCCACCAGTCGCGGAATTTTGGAAAGCCCTATAATCTTCCCGTCCGGAATATACCCCACGTGCGCCTTACCGTAGAAAGGCAAAAAATGATGCTCACAAAAACTGAAAAACTCAATATCCTTCACCACGATCATCTCATCATAAAGTTCGTCGCCGAACACAGTTAAAACATCTTCCGGTTTTTGCTTGTACCCGGAAAAAAGCTTTTCATAAGACTTAATAACGCGCCTGGGCGTATCGCGCAGACCCTCACGCTCCGGATCTTCACCAATAAACTCAATCAGTCCGCGCACCAGTTTTTCAGGATTTTTATTATTCATACTCCGCCCATTCTTTAATGGATAAACGATACTGCGCGCCGCGCGCCAGCGCGGCGACAATTAACTCCGCCACCTGCAGATTGGTAACAAGCGAAATATTATAGTCAATCGCCTTACGCCTGATTAAATAGCCATCCGTAACCTCCTCGTGAGTGTAGCTTTTCGGGATATTCACAACAAGATCCACCTTCTTTTCTGTGATCGCATCAATAAAATTCGGCTTGAAATTCGTGCTCGCTTTATACAGCAAAGTATTATCAATCCCGTTCTCCCTCAAAAAAGCCGACGTCCCCTCCGTTGCATAAATCTTAAAACCCATGTCCTGGAAAACCCTGGCCGACGGCAAAAACTCCACTTTATCCTCCATTCTGCCAATGCTAAGCAGCACATTTTTATTGGGGATTTTAAAACCGACTGAAATCATCGCCTTGAAAAACGCCTCATACATATCATCACCGAAGCACGCAACTTCCCCGGTGGAAGCCATTTCCACTCCACTCACCGGATCAGCGCCCTTAAGCCGCGAGAAAGAAAACTGCGGAGCCTTGACCCCCACATGATCCAGATCCAGCGTCTGATACCTGTTCGCCCGGAACTCCTTCAAACTCTTCATCCCAAGCATCGCCTCCATTGCAATCTCAATAAAATTATACCCCGTAACCTTGGAAGAAAACGGAAAACTGCGGCTCGCCCGCAAATTACATTCGATCACCTTAACATCGTTATTCTTGGCCAAAAACTGAATGTTGAACGGCCCCGTAATTTCCAGTTCCTTCGCAATCTGTTTTGCAATCGTCTTAATTCTGCGAATCGTTTCTATATAAAGTTTCTGCGGCGGCAAAACAATAGTGGCATCGCCGCTGTGCACCCCCGCGTTTTCAATATGCTCCGCAATAGCATAAATAATCACGTCGCCTTTCATCGCCACCGCGTCAATTTCAATCTCCTTCGCGCCCTGCTCAAACTTGCTCACCACCACCGGCGCCTCCGTGGAAATGCGCGTAGCCTTGCCCAAAAACCGCGTCAAAGCCTCATCCGTATGCGCCACCGCCATTGCCGCGCCGCTTAAAACATAAGAAGGTCGCACCAGTACCGGATACCCCACCTCTTTCGTAAATTTCTTAACCTCATCCACCGTAGACATCTCCTGCCACCGCGGCTGGTCAATCCCAAGCCTGTCGCACAGCGCCGAAAACTTATGCCGACTCTCCGCGCGGTCAATATTCTTCGCCTCCGTTCCAAGCAGTTTTATCCCCACATCCGCCAACTTCAAAGACAAATTATTCGGCACCTGCCCGCCCATGGAAACCACCACCGCCGCCGGATTTTCCAGCTCGCAAATATCCAAAACCCTTTCCAGCGAAAGTTCATCAAAATAAAGCTTGTCCGACATATCGTAATCAGTCGAAACGGTCTCCGGATTATAGTTGATAATGATTTTCTCATACCCCGCTTTCCCGCAGGTCTTAAGCGCGTTCACGCAGCACCAGTCAAACTCAACGCTCGTGCCGATCGCATACGGCCCGCCGCCCAGAACAACCATTTTTTTCCTTTTCGATTTGCGATAATCGACGTCGTGCTCGTCCCCGTGGTAGGTCAAATAAAGATAATTGGTCTTTGCCGGATACTCCGCCGCCAAAGTGTCTATCTGCTTAACATAAGGCACAATCCCCATTTTCTTACGCATCGCCCTGACCATGGACTCTTTTTTACCGATGAGGATGGATATCTGCTTGTCAGAAAAACCATATCGCTTCGCCTGAAGCATCAGCTCACGATCCACCGTTTTAGCCTTTTTCAAAACCTTTTCCAGTTTCACAATATTTTCAAGTTTCCCCAAAAACCACTCATCAATCCCCGAAAGTTTGCTGATTTTTTGTAAACTCCACCCCTGACGCAGCGCCTCCGCGACCGCCAAAATCCGTCGCGGCGTCGGCACCTGAATTTCACGCGCAAGATCTTTGGGCTTATCCGCAAGATTTTCGTTCGTCACAAATCCATACAGGCCAATCTGAAGCATGCGAAGTCCCTTCTGAATCACCTCCTCAAAACTGCGCCCCAAAGCCATAATCTCCCCAACAGATTTCATCTCGCTGCTGATCTCCTGTGAAACCTTGCGGAACTTGTCCAGATCCCACCGCGGGATTTTCAAAGCCAAATAGTCCAGCGCCGGCTCAAAACAGGCCGTCGTGGTCTTTGTAACGGCGTTCCTAAGCTCCGGCAGACTGTACCCAAGAGCCAGCTTCGCCGCTATGTGCGCCAGCGGATACCCCGTCGCCTTGCTGGCCAGCGCGCTGCTGCGACTAAGACGCGCGTTCACCTCAATAATCCTATAATCCTCACTCAAAGGATCCAGCGCGTACTGAATATTGCACTCGCCGATAATTCCCAAACTCTGAATAACCTTAATCGCCCGCTCCCTAAGCTGATGATACTCGCGGTTCGTCAAAGTCTGCGACGGCGCGACCACAATGCTCTCCCCCGTATGAATCCCAAGCGGATCAAAATTCTCCATGTTGCAGACAGTCACGCAGTTGTTGAACCGGTCGCGCACAACTTCATACTCCACCTCTTTCCATCCCTTCAAATTCTCCTCAACCAAAACCTGCGGACTATACGCGAAAGCCGTTTCCAGAAGTTCGTGCAGCTCTTTCTCGTTAAAAGCGAAACCGCTGCCCTTTCCCCCAAGCGCGAAAGCCGCCCTCACAATCACCGGAAAACCGATTTTTTCGGCGGCCGCCATCCCGGACTCAACCGACTTACATGCCACGCTTTTGGGCACCTTAAGCCCCAAAGCCTTCATCTCATTATTAAAAATTTCACGATCCTCCGTCTTTTGAATCGCCTCCACCGGCGTTCCCAAAACCTCAACCTTATATTTCTTTAAAATCCCTTTCTCAAAAAGTTCCACCCCGCAATTCAAAGCCGTCTGCCCGCCAAAACTCAAAAGAATCCCGTCCGGCCGCTCCTTTTCAATAACCTGCTCCGAAAATTCCGCGTTCACCGGCAAAAAATAAACCTTGTCCGCCAGCCCCTTGCTGGTCTGATTCGTGGCGATGTTCGGATTAATAAGCACCGTAAAAATGCGCTCCTCCTTGAGCGCCTTAATCGCCTGCGAACCGCTATAATCAAACTCCCCCGCCTCCCCGATCTTCAGCGCCCCCGACCCAAGAATTAAAACCTTCCGCAGTTCCCTGCGTTTGCCGGACGCTTTACTGATCTTATGGCTGGGCATATCAAACGCGAGTATAGCCAAAAAACTTCACCCGCGCAATAAATCACCTTAAAGGTGGTTTTCGCCGGAAACCGTGGGCGCCGCCAGCGCCTCCGCAATAGTCTCCGCAAGATCCTGCGCGCTCATCCCCACAAAAGCCGCGCGCTGCAGAGTCAGAGTTCTTTCAATCTCTCCGGCAAAAACCTCCACCGAAACCCGCCGCGAAAGCCCGCGCAAAGTCTGCTCAATGTGCGGCAGCGCATCTTCCGGATGAAGAAAAAAATCACCGTGAATCTGCACATTTTTTATAGACGCACTCGGCGCCTCATCCACCTCAATCTTCACACGAACGAGTTTGCCCCCCGTAACTTTTTTTGTAGCTTGATATTTCATGAGCGCACTATAAACTGGCGTACGCGAATCTATATATCACCTTTATGTCTTATTGGCGAGTAGTAGGACTTGAAACACACGACGCGTTCATGAACATGGCGCTAGACGAAGCCGTTTGCGAAGCCATCGCCGCGCGCGAGGCCGGCCCCACCATAAGGTTTTACAGATGGGCCCCGAGCGCGGTTTCCATAGGATATTTCCAAAGCTTGAACGATGAAGTGTCCGTAGATAAATGCAACGCCGCGGGAGTAGACGTGATTCGCCGCAGAACCGGCGGAGGCGCCGTTTTCCACGACTACGAAGGCGAAATCACATACAGCGTCATCGCGCCCGAAATCTATTTCCCCAAAGGAATCATAGACTCATACAAAATCATTTGCGGATGGATAATGGACAGCCTCGCGCAAATTGGAGTACAGACCGAGTTCAAGCCCATAAACGACATAATAATGGCTCAGGGCGCAATCGGCCCAAGCGGTGAGTCCGTAGCCGGCAAGAAAATTTCCGGCAACGCCCAGACCCGCAGAAACGGCGTCCTCCTCCAGCACGGCACAATCCTCTGCAAAGTCGACGTCCCAAAAATGTTCTCCCTCCTAAAAGTGGGCCAGGAAAAAATCGCCGACAAAATGATCGCCGCGGTGGAAGAACGCGTAACCGGCATTCAGCGCCTAAACCCAAACCTGACCATGGAAGATATCTACGCCGCCCTCATGGAAGGCTTCACGCAGGGCAAACGCTGGTCCGCCGGCGACTGGACCCTGGCCGAACTAACCCGCGCGCAGCAGCTCGTAACAGAGCGCTACAACCAGGACAGGTGGAATGCGATGAGGTAGGGATTTAAGATGTCGGCATTTTTATGCAGCTGCAACTTTAGCCCTATGAAAATGCTTTATTGTTGCCCGTTTTTCGCTTTTTCTCGAAGTAATAATAAACGCATCCTTTATCTCAAGCCCAAAAAAATTACAATTCCTTATTCCTATCATCCCGTGCTCTATCTCTATAGATGCAGTAAGGGATTTTAAGTCTTCATTTTGAGTATCAACAATAACTACTTTAGACAAATTAACGATATTATTCCCGATAGTTTTTTTCAATTCTTGAGATATATACTTGAGAAATTCGATATCATTTCTTTTTAACCAATCGGCAGATAATACCAGATCCCAGTGATCGGCATCTTCTCTCAAGAAAAGAGCGAATAGCTTAAACTCACCGTATTTATCTGAAACGGTCTTTTCCAATTCCACAAATTTAGCAACCAACTCTCTCATATTTTTTTCAATAATTTTTTTACCGAGGTAATCATTAATTGTGCATCACCCTTTTTTATTATTCGCGCTTTATAATATCTGTTCTCCGGCTTCCATGTAAGGCTTACCGCCCATTCCGCGAAAAACTGCGTTTTAATTTTTCCACCTTTCCCCGTCAGATTCAATAGTACATCGAAATCATGGGTTCTAAAACTTTTATACTTTTGCGATATCGGATATTCGCTCCAGTTTAATCTTTTACAAATGCAATTCTTAAGCCCTAATTCAAGAGCATATCCACAAATATACACCGCTCCATCGTAACGTTTGTTGTCAAACAAAATTTCTGCGTCACGCAGCATTTCCTGCGATTTTTTCTTGATATCTTTTTTCAGCATGGGCTATAAATACTCCTCGCTTTTTTAGGCATAATGTTTGGCATCATTTTCGAACTGATTAAAGCTAACGCGCACGCATAATAGCAGCCGGACATTATGGAATTCTAAATTGTTCCTAAAATTATTATAGCCCCACTAAAATCTTCGGATCTTCCAAAAACTCCTTCACGGTCTTCGTAAACCTCGCCGCCTCCGCGCCGTCCAGAATGCGATGATCAAAAGCGCACGAAAGCGGCAGCATTTTGCGCGCCACAATTGCACCTGCGCCCCCCGGCGCGCCGGCCTTCCCGCCGGCCTTTGTCCCCGCCTTAACCGGCATCACCGCCGCCATATCCTGAATCATCCCCGTGCCCAAAATTGCCGCTTCCGGAAAATTAATCACCGGCGTCGCGAACCAGCCACTGCCGGCCGAACCAATGTTTGTAATCGTAAAAGTCCCGCCTTTCATGTCCATCGCGTTCAGTTTTCGGTCGCGCGCTTTTTGCGCCAAATCGCCAATCTCCCGCGCCAAATCTATAATACTCTTCCCCTCCGCCCTCTTGATTACCGGCACCATCAAGCCATGTTCCGTGTCCACCGCAATGCCGATATTATAATATTTTTTCAAAATAATCTGCCCCTCATCCTCATCCAAAGAAGAATTCAAAGAAGGATGTTTCTGCAGTCCCGCAATCACAGCTTTAATAAAATAGGGAAGGAAAGTCAGCTTAATTCCGTCCTTCTCGGCCTTAACTTTCTCCTTTTCACGAAGAGCGAAAAGGTCTGTAACATCAGCTAAATCGGTGTGAGTAACGTGCGGAATAGTAAACATGGACTTAACCATGTGGTCGCCAATGGCTTTGCGCACGCCGTCATAAGGAATGCGATCAACGTAACCAAACATGTCGTATTTCTTAACCGCCTTCAGCCCTGCCTTAATAGCATTAACGCCGCCAGCCTTGGCCTTCTCCTCTTCAATCACCGCCTTTGTAATATCTTTCACAGGACTCTTTTCCACCTTTTTTGCCGCCGCACCCGCCGGCTCCTGCCCCGCAAAAACCGCCCCCGACGCAGCCATCGACGGCACTTTCATCACACCCAACGCCATCTTCCCCAGTTCACCAACAACCCCCGTACTCTCGCGCTTTTCCGCAGAACCCCCACTGACCGCCGAACCCTCACCTCCGCCACTTTCTTCAATCGTCGCCAAAACATCACCAACTTTAATCGTATCCCCCTCCGCGTGCGTTATCTTCAAAATCTTCCCCGACTTCGGCGACGGAATCTCCACCACCGCCTTATCCGTTTCCACCTCCGCAATGGTATCATCCGCCTTAACCAAGTCCCCTTCCTTAACAAGCCATTTCACAACTTTCCCCTCATGTATCCCTTCCCCCACATCCGGAAATTTAAATTCATAGGCCATGCAAATTCGTTAAATACGCACGCATTCTAGCACACCTCCCCCATTTTGACATTCGACATTCGACATTTGACATTTAAAATTTGAAATTTGAAATTTAACCTCATATCCCATTAATCTCCATAATCAAATCCTCATGCTCCCGGAATTTTTCCTGGTAAAGCTTCTTAATTCCGTGGGAGTCAAAAATCCCTTCTTCCGTAATAACAAAATCCACAGAAGAAAGCGGCACCCTGTCATGAGAGAACTTAAACCTTTCAAAATGGATTTTTTTGGATGGATGCTTTCTGGTATGAACCTGTTTTGTGGTTGTCTCCTTTTTCCTGGCTTTCCATAAAGAAAATTTACTACTCGACAAGAAAACATAGATAGGTTTTTTTTGCAGATGAAATTCCGAAATAATCGCGTTGGTTCCCGTATCCACCACAAAGTCGTACGTGCTTTTCAGCGTAAGCGCGCCAAAAAAACACATATCTATTTCATCCTCAATATTGGACAGCATGTGCGCCGGCACAACCTGAAAAGGAATTTTATGCGCCGTAAGCAGTTCAATATTTCGCAAAGTTTTCTCCATATCCTGTTCCGCCACCAGTATGCGGAATTTCTGTCCTTTCTTTTTTAATCGATGCAAAACGTCCTGCACCGTATGGCTGTGATCGTGGATAAGAATGGTTTTCCCTTCAACATTGAGAGCTTCTGTGCGCTCTAAAATTTGATCACGAAGACTCGACGCATTTTTCAGCAATGAATTAACGGAATTAACAATCGCTTTTTTATGGCTTTCATAAGGATGATCGGATTTTGCGTCTTTTTGCAGGATATTCTTTATCTCTTTGTAAACCGCGTGAATATTATAAATAACAATAGCGTAGCGGGGATCGGTATTGTTAAAAATATGAATTATCTCTTCAAGCTGCGAAAGCGATTCCTCCACCGTCCGGCCCTTGTAATGCCTTAGTGAATCGCGCAGCGCCGTGAGCACAAGGACATTCAGATCATTGGTCCCAAGATCTTTTTCTATCTCTCCCATTACTTTTGAAAAGCGCTCAAGCATAATTTAAAAATTTATCCTGAATAACAAATAAGCCGTACAAATGAACATGGCCACCATCGCGGTGGGGAAAGCATATTTGGAATATTCGAAAAACCCGATGGGAGCGCCGTGTTTTTTTGCAAGATCGCACCCCACGACATTCGCGGACGCTCCGATAATTGTACCGTTTCCGCCCATAACGGCGCCCAGCGCAAGCGCCCACCATAAAAGTTGCACATGAGGTTCTCCCGCAAGCTGAGATTCCATTCCCATTATCACCGGCACCATGACCGTAACAAACCCCACGTTATCCAGAAACATCGAAATCACCGCCGATCCCCACAAAACGTACATGACAATCATCCCGAAATCACTGCTGCTGGAAACAATAAACTTACTTATTAAATCCAGAAGGCCGGTATGTTCAATCCCCCCGACCATCACAAAAAGACCCGCGAAAAAAAGCAAAGTTGTCCACTCGACACCTTTGAGCGCGTCGTGGACATGAATATCTTTGGCACAGATAATGGCCAAAAGTAGCGCTCCCGAAAGCCCGATAATATGTACCGGAAGTCCAAGTTGGGTTTGTAGCGCAAAACCGGTCAGCGTCAGAGCAATAACGGCCAGTGATTTCACAATGAAAGGTTTGCTAAGTTCAATATTCAAAAATTCATATTCCAGCTTGCGGATAAGTATATTGCTCAAAAGCAGAGTCTTCAGGTTTTTTGCTATCGGTTTCAGATACTTCCAGCGGAAAAGAACAAAAACCCCGATGAGAGCCAGAATAGAACAGCCCACCGGCACAATCAGATTTACTATAAATTCATTGAACGTAAGTTTGGCTGCGTTACCGATAATAATATGAGTCGGATCACCGATTAAAGTGAGCGCGCCGCCAATATTGGACATTAAAATCTCCTGGAGAATTATAGGTTTGGGATCGCGCCCGAGCCCGCGGAAAAGTTCAATCGTAATCGGAACAACAATAATAATAGTCGTAACATTGTCCAGAAACGCGGAAAAAAGCGCTGTAATCAAAGAAAAAATCACTGCGATCGCAAGCGGATTGCCGCGGGTTATACTCACCAGTTTCACGTTCAGCCACGAAAAAATTCCCGACGTGCGCGATATCTCCACCAGCATCATCATGGACATAAGCAGGATAATGGTTTCAAAATCAATCGCCGAAAGAGCCTGCTCCGGCGTTAAAAATCCAAGCAGCACAATTAAAACCGCCCCCCCTAGCGCCACAAGAGCCTTATCCAGAACTTCAAAAGCTATGAGTCCAAGAGCCAGAAAGAAGATTACAACCGGTACTATCAGCGAGAGTTCCACAAAAGAAAAATAAAATCAGAAGAATAAAAATTCCGGCGGCAATTCTCCTACTTTGCCTCAAGGGCGTCAAGTGGTGCACCATTTACGCAATCACTTTCTTCACCGCCTCCATAATGCGAACCGGATTCGGCATATACCGATCCTCCGTCCTTAGCAGCGGCATAATCACGTCAAAACCGGTAACTCTTTGTACGGGAGCCTTCAGCGCGCCGCCCAGAGTTTCGCTTATGGTAGCGGAAATTTCCGCGCCCGGCCCGTAGCTTCGCGGCGCCTCGTGCACAACTACGGCGCGCCCCGTCTTCTTAACCGAAGCCAAAATAGTTTCATGATCCAGAGGTGAAATTGTGCGCACGTCCACGACCTCGCATGAAATGCCTTCCTTCTGCGCCTGCGCCGCCGCTTCGTAACACTCGCGAACCATCGCGCCCCACGCAATCAAAGTCACATCGCTTCCCTCCGCAATAACAGCCGCCCTGCCAATAGGAATAAAATAATCCTCTTCCGGCACTTCCTGTTTAAACGCCCTGTAAAGCCGTTTAGGCTCCATGAAAATAACCGGATCGCCGTCACGAATCGCCGCGATCAAAAGACCCTTCGCGTCAAACGGCGTGGACGGAATAACAACTTTAAGCCCCTGCGTATGCGCCATAATCGCCTCCATGGATTCCGAGTGGTGCTCTAAAGCCTTAATCCCCCCGCCGTACGGCATGCGAAGAACCATCGGCACGGTGAGCACTCCGCGTGTACGATTCCGCATACGCGAAGCGTGGCACATCATCTGCGAATAAGCCTCAAAGAAAAATCCGGAAAACTGAATTTCACAAACCGGCCGCATTCCGTTAATCGCAAGCCCGATGGACATTCCGGCAATCCCCGCTTCGGCCAGCGGCGTGTCAAAGCATCTCTCCGGCCCGAACTCTTTTTGCAAACCTTCCGTAACGCGGAAAACGCCGCCCTCAAACCCAACGTCCTCGCCAAAAACCAAAACGCGCGAATCCCTCGCCATCTCCTGCTTAAGCGCCATGTTTATGGCCTGTACCATTGTTAATACCTGATTCGCCATGCATCGTAAAATTATTTTTTATTTTCCAGCTCCAGCATTTTTTTCAGATAAGCCTTCTGCTCCAAAAGCTCCTGCGTGGGCTCCGCAAACAAATAATCAAACATACTATCCACCGTCTGATCCGCCGTCGCCTCCACTTTTTCCGTTATCTCATCCACTTTTTTAAGTAGATTCTCCTGCAAAGCCGCCTCATATTTTTCGGTCCATGCACCCTTTTTGAAAAGATATTTTTGCAGCCGCAGCAGCGGATCGCGCTTCCTCCAGCCGTCCACCTCTTCCTGCGTTCTGTATTTTGTCGAGTCATCGGCCGTAGTATGGTCAGCCAGACGGTAAGTATAGGCCTCAATCAGCGTTGGTCCCCCGCCTTTGCGCGCTCTTTCCGCCGCCTCTTTTGTCACGGCGAACATCGCGAACAAATCGTTCCCGTCTACAAGCACCCCCGGAAATCCGTAGGCAATGGCTTTTTGCGCGATTGTTTCCGATGCGGTCTGTTTGCTGCGCGGAACCGAAATCGCATACTGATTATTTTGACAGATAAAAACAGTCGGCGTTTTAAAAACCCCCGCGAAGTTCATAGCCTCGTGAAAATCACCTTCGCTGGTCGCGCCGTCGCCAAAGTATGTAACCGTAATATCTTTTTCTTTGCGCAATTTTGAAGCCAAAGAAATCCCCACGGCATGAAGCATCTGGCTTCCGACGGGAATTGAAGAAGGCAGAACTTTCACATCTTTGGGATATTTACTGCCGATTTCATTCCCCCTCCAAAACAGAAAAAAAGTTTCCACCGGAACCCCGTGCGCGCACATTGCCGCCAGCTCGCGGAAAGCCGGAACCATCCAGTCGGTTTTTTTCATAGCGAATTCGCTGCCTATCTGCGCCGCCTCCTGCCCTTCCAGAGGCGCGAAAGTCCCCATCCGCCCCGTGCGCTGCATCTTAAGCATCCTCTTATCGCACATACGATAAAAAACCATCTGCTCATACAAGTCCTTCACCACATCGTCCGTCATCTCCTTGGGAAGCAGATCCTCCTTATGATTCCCGTCCTGGTCCAGAATCTGGACCATCTGATTTTTTAGCGGATCATATTTTTCCAGAAACATCCTTTGAAATTACATTTTTCATAAACTGTTCGCCCGCCCTGTACGAACTGCGCACAAAAGGGCCGGATGCATAGTAGAGGAAACCCATCTCTTTTGCCAGATTTTTATAGCCGTCAAACCGGGCGGGCTTTACGTATTCCTTCACCGGCAGGTGAAAAGGACTCGGCCGCAGATACTGGCCGAAAGTAATAATATCAACGTCAACCGCGCGCGCGTCTTTCATGGCTTGTACCACCTCTTTCTCCGTCTCCCCAAGCCCCAGCATAAGCGAAGTCTTGGTATACGGCGCCCCAAACCGCTTGGCACAGCGCAAAATATCCAGTGACTTGCCGTACCCCGCGCGCGGGTCGCGCACCGCTCCCTGCAGCCTTTCAACCGTTTCAAGATTATGCCCCAAAACATTCGGCCCGCTATCCACAATCTTCTTCAAAGCATCAAGATTCCCGTTCAAATCGGAAATCAAAAGCTCAATAATCAGCCCGGGATAAGCCTTTTTCAGCGCGCCCAGACAATCAGCCCAGTGCTGCGCCCCGCCATCCGCCAGATCATCCCGCGTCACGCACGTCAAAACAACATAATCCAGCTTCATTATCCCCACAGCCTCCACCAGATTCCGCGGCTCATCCGCATCCAAAACCCCCCGCGGATTCCCCGACTTCACCATACAAAACCTGCACGCCCGCGTGCAAGTATCCCCCATAACCATAAAAGTAGCCGTTCCGCCGCTCTCCCCATCTCCACTCCAACACTCGCTAATATTCGGACACCGCGCCTCCACGCAGACCGTATTCAATTTTTTCTCCTTCAAAAGCCGCTTAATATCGGCGAAACTGTCGGAAGTCGGCGGCCGAATCCTCATCCACGCCGGCTTCGCCAAACTCCGCTGATCCCTAAC
>JAHJEW010000007.1 GCA_018825335.1 Patescibacteria group bacterium
CACGCCATGGAGTTTGTGCAGGCGGACGCGCTTGCGCGCTTTCATCGCTTAAAAGGTGATGATGTTTTTTTTATGACCGGGACGGATGAGCATGGTACAAAACTTGTGCAGGCGGCGGAGAAGGCAGGCAAAACCCCTCAACGGCTTGCGGATGAGAACGCGGTATTATTTGAAGATATTTGCAAGCTTTTAACGGTCGATTATGACTACTTTATCCGTACAAGCAATGAAGATCATATGAGGGGAGCGCAGAAGCTGTGGAAGAAGCTGGTGGAGGCGGGGGATATTTACAAAGACACCTACGAAGGGCTTTATTGCGTCGGCTGCGAGGCTTTTGTGCTGGAGAAAGATCTTGCTTCCGGCAAATGCCCCAATCACAATAAAGAGCCGGAAATTTTGAAGGAGGAGAATTATTTTTTTCGTTTGTCCAAATATAGTGAACAGATTGGCGATCTTATCAAATCCGACAAATTAAAAATTGTGCCAGATTCACGCAAGCATGAGATTTTGCAGGTTATTAAGGACGGGCTTAGGGACGTGAGTTTTTCCAGGCCCAGGTCGGTTTTGAACTGGGGAGTGGATGTGCCGGACGATCCGGATCAGGTTATGTATGTGTGGTGCGACGCGCTTTCCAACTATATTACCGGCGTTGATTATGAGAATGAGGGGGAGCAGTTCAAGAAATACTGGCCGGCGGACGTTCATGTAATCGGCAAAGATATTCTGCGTTTTCACGCGGCGATCTGGATCGGTATGCTGCTTTCGGCGAAGCTGTATCTTCCCAAACGGATTTATGTTCACGGGTTTGTTACATGTGAGGGTAAAAAGATGAGCAAGACGCTTGGTAATGTTGTTGATCCGGTTGAGTACGCGCAAAAGTACGGCACCGACGCGCTTAGGTATTATCTGCTGCGGGAAATTCCGACAACCGAGGATGGTGATTTTAGCCAGGACAGATTCGAGATTTTGTATGGATCGGAGCTGGCGAATAATATCGGGAATCTGGTCAGTCGTGTGCTTGCGATGACCGGGAAATATTTTGACGGGAAGGTTCCGCGGGCGGGGGAGGGATATGAGCTTCTGGCGCAGCAGGTGGATGAAACATGGGTTTCCTATGAGAAGGCGATTGGTGATTTTGATCTTAAAAAAGCTTTGGAGCGTACGGCGCAACTGGCGGATCTGGCGAACAAGTACGTGGAGGATACAAAGCCGTGGGTTCTTGCAAAGGATCAGCCGGAAAAGCTGGCGGAAGTTATGTACAATCTTTTGGAAATGATCAGGCATATTGCTTATTTGCTTCTGCCCTTTTTGCCCGCAGCATCCGCAAAGATTCTTGATTATCTTGGACTGATGGACGCGAAGCCCGGCTATGAAAAGATCAAGAGCTGGGGGATTTTGAAAGCCGGCTCGCAAACCACAAAAGCCGAGCCGCTGTTTGCCCGGATAGAAAGTGAATAATTGGAGCGCTAATGGATTTGTTTAGGGGATGATCATTATTACGCTCTGTACGATCGCGAAAGAAACAATGATTACCACCAGCCCTATTATGGCCCACATGATTGTTTTTTTTGCCGATTCCATCTGATTCTGGTCCCCGTGGGATACCACGTATCGCAGACCTCCGATTGCAAGCATAAAAACGGCCAGCGGGCCCGCCGCGTAAATTAAGCTTCCCGCGATCATTTGAAGGATAATATTGGCGGTTGATGTTGGAACGTGTGAACCGGACGGCGGTGTTATTGAAACCGCGTATTCCGGTTTATAACTCGTGTCCAGTTTAACCTGGGCTATCAAGTTATTTTGGGAAGCCGCCAGGCAGCTCAATGGAAATAGTATCGATATAAAGAGAATTCCAAGTTGTACAGCTATTTTTTGCATTGTTTAAAAGAATTGAAGTTGTGTTACTCCCAGTACCAGCGCGTACGAAGCCGCGATTACCAATAGTGCGAATACCGACCAGAATAAAATGTTTTTACCTTTTGTGATTTTTCCTTCGTCACCCTGCGCCATTACCAAAA
>JAHJEW010000055.1 GCA_018825335.1 Patescibacteria group bacterium
CGATCTTGCGTTGCAGGTTTTTCATTAAACGTTGCGTAGAAAATAGGTTATGGCCTCTTCGACTTCGGTGATGTTTTCCGGCATTTTTTTAAGTACGCGGTTGATTTCGTATCTTTGATAACCCAGGCCGGAAAGCGCGGTTATGATGTCGTTGTTCAGATCTTTTTCCTCTTCAGTGTGTAAGTTCTCAATAATATCCCAGTCCACTTTGTTTTTCAGTTCAACAATAAGGCGTTCGGCCGTTTTTTTGCCGATGCCGGGGATTTTGCTGAGGTAAGCGACATCCTTTCCGGCAATTGCCGATTTGATTTTGGCCGGATCCGCGGACAGGATTTCCAGGCCGATTTTCGGGCCTATTCCGGACACGTTTGTGACGGCCTTAAAAAGTTCAAGCTGTTCGATTGTTTCGAATCCATACAGACTGATGTCATCTTCGCGGACTTTTGTCTGGATAAAAAGCTCGATTTCCTCTTTTTCGTTGATTTTTTCGATGACAGGTCCGGCCAGATGTACAAGATATCCGACCTGTCCGGCGACAAGGATAATGGATTTTTCAAATTTTTTCTGTACGGTTCCCTGCAGGTATGCGATCATTTTTGGGTTGTTAGACTTAGATTATACACGCGGATCTACTTCCGGAGAATCTTCTTTTTTTCTTCATTCACGACGGTATGAAGGAAAGCTATGTTATGTAGTGAAAGCAGGTGGATTCCCAATATTTCTTTTTCCATTATCAGGTGGCGCAGGTAGGCGCGGGTGTAGTTTTTGCATGTGTAGCAGCCGCATTTTGGGTCGAGTGGTTTTTTGCTGAGTTTATTGGATTCGTTTTCCAAATGCAGGTTGCCTTTTGATGTAAAGGCCGTGCCGTGTCGGCCGAGCCGTGTCGGGAGGACGCAATCGAACATGTCTATACCGCGTTTTATGGCTTCTTTAATATCTTCCGGCGTACCAATGCCCATCATGTACCTTGGTTTGTTTTTTGGCAGATGGGGGATGATGGCGTCCACAATTTTCCAGGTTGTTTTACGCGGTTCTCCTACGGCGAGGCCGCCGATGGCGATGCCGGGCAGATCCAGATCTGCCATGAATTTTGTTGACTGCAGGCGTAAATCTTCGTACATACAGCCCTGGATTATAGGAAACAGAGCCTGTTTTTTTTCGGATTTTCTGAGCAGTTTTTCATGCTCTTTTTTGCACTGCGCCGCCCAGCGGTGAGTGCGCTCCATTGCTTCTTTTGCGTACTTTTTGCTGGATATCGCCGGAGGACACTCGTCAAAAGCCATTATTATGTCGGCGCCAAGGTTGTGCTCGATTTCCATGACTTTTTTTGGCGTGAAAAAGTGTTTACTCCCGTCCAGAATGGAGCGGAACTCAACACCGTTTTCTTTTATTTTCACAAGTTTTTCTCCCGATTTGCTTTTTGTTCCGTGTGCGAGCGAAAATACCTGGTAACCGCCCGAATCGGTCAAAATGGGGCCGTCCCAGTTCATGAATTTGTGTAGTCCGCCCAGTACGGCAACGGTTTTATCTCCGGGTCTAAGGTATAGATGGTATGTGTTGGCCAGAATTATTTGTGAACCTATCTGCTTCAGCTCCTCGGGCATCATTGTTTTTACCGTGCCTTTTGTGCCGACAGGCATAAAAACGGGTGTTTCGATTGTGCCGTGCGGGGTTTTGAAAGACCCCGTTCGTGCATCTCCTTTTTGTGCCGTGATTTTAAATTCAAACATAAGTGTAATTTATTTTCCAAGGTAGAGTTCTCCGACCTGTTTATTTTTAAGCAGTTGTTTCCCGCTTCCCTCTATACGATTTTGTCCCAATTCCAATACGTAGCCGCGGTCGCTGTAGCTAAGAGCGATGTTTGCGTTTTGTTCAACCATTAAAATGGCTGTGCCACCTTTTCTTATATCCAGGCACTTTTCAAAAACTTCGCAGACAATTTTCGGGGCAAGGCCGATTGACGGTTCGTCCAGAAGCAAAAGTTTTGGCTGCAGCATGAGCGCCCGGCCAATCGCCACCATCTGCTGTTCTCCACCGGACATTGTTTTGGTTTTTTGGTGTCTGCGCTCGTAAAGTTTTGGGAATTTTTCGTAAACGTAGGCCATGTCTTTCTTAATTACCGCTTTATCACTGCGGATGAACGCACCCATTTGAAGGTTTTCTTCAACTGTCAGGGAAGGGAAGATGCTTCTTCCCTGCGGAACGTAGCAGATGCCCCGTTTGATTATTTCGCCTGTTTTTACACCTATGAGTTCTTCATCAAAATATTCAATGCTTCCTTCTTTAATGTCTGTAAGCCCGAAAATGCTTTTAAGTATTGTGGATTTGCCGGCCCCGTTCGGTCCTATGATCGTGACGATTTCACCCTCTTTTACGTTTATATTTACCTTGTGAAGGATTAGGGGGCCGCCGTATCCCGCCGATAGATTTTGAATATTTAGCATGCAGAGGTGTTATTCTTTCTTTTTACCAAGATAAGCTTCTATTACTCGGTCGCTGTTTTGTATTTTTTCCGGAGTTCCAACCGCGATTTCCTGTCCGTAATCGAGTACGATTATTTTTTCCGATATGCCCATTATAAAAGGCATGTTGTGTTCAACAATTAAAAAAGTTTTTCCTTCTTTGTTAAGTTTAAGTATGTAGTCACGGATTTGATTAAGCAGAGTAAGGTTGATTCCGGCTGCCGGCTCGTCCAGAAGCAATAAATCGGCTCCCGTGGCTACCGCGCGTGCGATTTCCAGTAGTTTCTGCTGGCCGAATGAAAGTTCTGCCGCGTTTAAGTGTGCTTTATCGGCTATTCCAACATCTTTCAAAAGTTCCATTGCGCGTTCTTCAATTTTTTTTTGTTTTTTCTTAAGCGGTAAAAAAGCCTGGTACATTTTTTCGGGATGATCTTTTAGTGCTACCACAATGTTGTCGAGTGTTTTCATTTCAGAAAAAATGCGGATTGCCTGAAAAGTTCGCGCAATTCCCATTTTGGCTCTTTTATGGGCGGGATGCGAAGTTACGTTTTTACCTTTGATTATTATATGACCTTCATCCGGTTCCATTAGTCCTGTTATAAGATCGAACATGGTTGTTTTGCCTGCGCCGTTGGGACCGATCATTCCCGTAATGGAGCCTTTTTCAACTGTGAAACTGCAGTGGTTTACGGCTTTAACGCCGCCGAAAGCTTTATGTAAATTTTGTACTTTCAGCATGTATTATTTTTGAAACGTTTTAATTTTTCTTCCCATAATTCCGCGCGGGTGGATGATCATTATAAGTATTAATACAAGGGCGAAAGACGCCTGCTGGGTTGGCCCGACCAGGGTTGCTTCTATTGGAAGAAAACGTACCGCTTCGTACATGGTCATTAACGCGGCCGCTCCAACTATGCTTCCCCAGAAAGATCCGGCTCCACCCATCATCACTACTGATAGAATAAACAAAAGCTGGGGAAGGAAAAAAGCTCCCGGCCCACCAATGTATTCGTGAAAAGAGGCAAATATTCCGCCGGCTATCCCGGCAAAAAACGCGCTTAGAATAAAAGCCTGGATTTTGTATTTGAAAATGTTTTTACCGAGTGATTTTGACGCGATTTCGTCTTCGCGGATTGTTTCCAGAATGCGGCCCCATGGTGATCTTAGCAGTATGTAGATGATAAGGCATGAAATCGATACGATAATTATACTTAGGATGAGATAAGCTAAATCCCCGCTAAAATCTATTCCGAAAATTACAGGCCTTGGTATGCCTGGAATGCCCAGTGGTCCGCGGGTAAGGTCGTTCAGGTTTATTACAAGCGAATAAACAATGTAGGTGAATCCCAGCGAAGCTATGGCTATATAGTGGCTCTTAAGTTTAAGGGTTGGGATGCCCAGTAGAAGTCCGGAAATGCCCGCCGCTACTCCTCCGGCCAGCAGTGCCACAAAATAGTTGGTGCCGTTCATTAGAAGGAGTGTGTATGTATAGGCGCCTATCGCCCAAAAGCCGACGTGACCCAGGTTTAGATAACCAATGTAGCCTATAATGATGTTCAGGCTTAATCCTAAAAGTGCAAATATTACCATATTTGTTAGGAAGCCTATTATGTAACCGGGATTTACGATTGCTGCCAGCATGTTTTTTTATTTACGGACCTGGGATTCGGCTTTCTCTCCAAGTAAGCCGTTTGGTCTAATGAATAGCATTAATATTAAAAGAGCGAACACAATTGCGTCCTTAAAATTGGCGGGGATAGGAGTGAAACCGACTATAAGATTTTCACCGAATCCTATTACCAGTGCGCCTACAACGGCGCCCAATATATTGCCCACGCCGCCCAGGATTATGGCTGCGAAAGCTTTTACGCCAAGTGAAATGCCCATTGTGACGCTTAGGTTTTGTTCATAGGCAATAAGTAGTCCGCCGACTCCCGCCATTGCAGTGGCTATTGCGAAAATAATTGAAATTGTTTTGTCTATGTTGATGCCAAGAATGGAGGCTACCTCCATGTTGTCGGCGACGGCGCGGACTGCTTTTCCGGTTTTGGAATGTTTTAGGAAGATATGAAGCCCGATGAGTAGAAGTATTGTTGTTATGATTATAATAATCTGGCTTTGGGTTACTATGAGTGATCCGCCAAAAAGCTTGTAAATAGCTGTTTCGGCTCCTTCCACGCGGTAAGATTTTACGCCGCTGCCAAAGAAGATAGTTATTATTGCCTGTAAAAGGGCTCCAATGCCTATTGAAATGATCAAGGGTGTAAAGCTTGGGCTTTTTCGCACGGGCTTTAGGGTGATTTTTTCGATTACCACACCCATAAGCGCGCAGCAAGCAATTACGAGCGGGACTGCTATCCACCATGGAAGTCCCAGCATAATGGCAAGCGCAAAGAACACGTAGGCACCGACCATCGCAAAGTCGCCGTGGGCAAAGTTTATAAAGTTAAGTATTCCGAATAATAGAGTCAGTCCTGTAGCGATTAGTGCGTAAATGGCGCTTGCCAGCAGCGAGAACCATATTATTTGTGGCAGGATTTCGGGCATGTTCGCTTGTGAGGAAATGCCGGTTTATACTAGCAAATGTATGATAAAAGAAAAACCCCGCGCGAAGGGCGGGGTTTTTCTGAAAGATCAAAGATTTACTTTTTATATTGCTTATTCCAGTACGGCTTCTATTTCTACTGCTGTTTCTTCTGATGATTCTGTATTTTCTTCGTCTGGCATAGATGTGGATTCGTCGGAAGTTTCTGCCGGCGTGCTTTCTAGTGCCACAATTTTACCTTCTTTAACGGTTTCAAGGCTGTGTCCCGCCATCGGGTCACCGTTGGAGTCCATGGTTAGATTTCCGCTAAGTCCTTTTCGGTTTTCAATTGAATATAAGTATGTCTTGATTGCATCTGCGTTGTATCCTACAGCTGATATAGCATCTTTTAGTATAAAGATTGCATCGTAACAGGTGCTCGCGTATGTGCCGTATGGCAGGTCTTCACCTGTTCTTACTTTAAAGTTTTCTTCAAGTGCCACGAAATCGGGATTTGCGCGGTCGAATGAGAATTCGGCCACTAACATGCCTTCAATGGTTTTGGCATATTTGCTTATTAGATCCTGGTAACCTGCTACTACATCGTTACCAATTAGCGGTATGTCCCAGCCCATTTCTTCAAGTTGTTTGAATGCCAGGTCAGCTTTGGCAGGGGTTTGTGGGTTAATGAATAGCGCGTCCGGTTTGCCATCTTTAAGTTTAAGAAGGGGAGTTCGGAAGTCGCTGTCGTTTGGAAGGAAGCTTTGGCTGTCCATTTCACCATCGAATTTTTCTTTGAAAACTTTTTCGATTCCAAGGGTGTAGTCGTTTTGTTCGCTTAAGACCGCCACTTTCTTGTAGCCGCG
>JAHJEW010000056.1 GCA_018825335.1 Patescibacteria group bacterium
AAACCGTTCCGGATTACGGGACCGGCATCGAACAACGCTTTCAGCCTGGAAAAGCGCCCGCATAAAAGCATTTATGTAGGTTCGCTAAAGGAAGGCGCAATTTCGGATGTAAAAAGCGGAACTGACATAGTTTTCGAAGAACTGGATGAAAACGGAAAACTCATTACCTGTTATGGTCTGAAAAATTTCATTAAAACGAGGCTGGACTCCGCGCCCGCCTACATCTTCGACAATCACAACCACGCATTCACATTCTGGTGTGCGGAGCTTAAATCCGGCGGCATCACGGCGGGCGCTTCCCTCATTCACATTGACCAGCACAAAGACTGCCGAAAACCCGCTTCGTATCTATCCACGAAAGAACTCAAAGATCTGAAAAAAGTGGTTCGGTACGTGAACACCGTGCTAAACGTGGGTAATTTTATCCCGCCCGCGCAGCGGGCGGGCCTGATCAAAGACACCATAATCATAGACTCGCGGGCTTCCATGGAAGCGTTTCGGAAAAAAGACAGTATTCCAACCAATCTTATTCTGGACATCGACCTTGATTTCTTTTCACCGGAAATGGATTACATCCCGTCCGTTGATAAAGTGAATTTCATACGTCGTCTTATCCCGTTCGCCTCACTAATCACCATAGCCACGTCCCCATTTTTTATCGATCAAAATATGGCGCTGAAGCGGCTTCGGGAAATAGCCGATGGGTTGGAGAATCACAAATAAACTTGTAAGACGCACGCTTTAAAGTATACTTTTCACACTTGCGCCTATTTGTTATGCAGGGAAAACAATCACAAAAAGAAGTTCGTAAAGATGCCATGTTGAAGTTGGCAATGGGACTTCTTGTAATACTTATTATTGCAAACACCATTCAGCTTTCAAGGTTTGGTGAAATCGTGGAGCGCGTGGACAATTACAACAAAGGCGTCGTCGACGAACTTGGCGGATTCCGCAGCGATATAAGCTCTTTTGGCAACGATATAAACGAAATGCGCAGTTTTCTGCTTCTTCCACCGAAAGATTATTCATACGCGGAAAAAGATACAGAAATAAATGAAGACAGGACAATGGAAACCTCCGCAGCGGAGCAGGCGATTTACGGCTTTCTTGGCAGCTACATAGATGAAAAAACAGCGGAGAAAAACAAGGAAGCGGCAAAACAGCGGATACAGTCGCTTTATGAAAATATCGGAAAAGCTCTGGTGGACGAAGGTTTGTCTGCCGGAAATGTGGAGCAGAACGGGGATATATATTCTTTCAAGATATTTTCGGGAAGCGAACCGCTCTATGCGGTGATAGGTGACATCAAGTCGGATGAAACCATTATTCAGAGTTCAATCGGGGTCGGGCAGCTTAAACCGGATGATCTGGAAAATACATTCATTGCTTATATCACCGGAAATAAGGAAGAGGTGATAAAGACAAAAGCTCTGCTCGCCGCGAAAAAAACGGAAATCGGCACCCTGGTGGAAAGCCCGGAGATAAGCAAAGTTTTGGTCGAAAAGAAACTTTCAATGCAAACGGAGCCGCTTGAAGAAAATGACGCTTTATTTTTCCCGATAAAAAGCAGCGAGGGAACGGAGCTGTTATCAATAAGTCTGGCCAGAAAAAACGGAACATACGGATTAAAGGATAAAACTTTTGAAACCGGTGAGCAGCTTGCGACTGCACTTATCGAGCAACTTCGGGAACTGGACGTGTCGACATCGATGGAAAAAATGATTGCCGCGCGGCGCGCCGAAATCGAAGCGATTTTAAGCGAAAAAACTTTCAGGGACATGCTGAAAGCGGAGGATCTCGCGGCGGACACGGCGCCGCGCGCCGCGTACAACCAGCTCCTTTACGACATCAAGGATTCCAAAGGCACTGTTAAGTTTTCATTCGTAATCGAACTCTCATCCGGCTCACTTAAAGTCCTCATGGACAACAGGGAAATCGACCTTTTCACCTTTTTACAGGGCTCAAAAAAAAAGCCCTGAATTCCTCCGGGGCTCTTCCCGATTATGAAGATGAAGCCAAATCCATTGACGGTCAGCTGAATATTCTTATCGCGGGAAAGCACGACAATCTTGTCGATACCATGATTTTCGCCAACATCGATCCAATAAAAAGAAAAATAACTCTAATCAGTCTGCCCAGGGATCTCTATTACAACGGCCGGAAAATCAACAGCATCTACCGGCTTTACGGAATGGACGAACTGAAACGCACGCTTTCTTTCATAAGCGGATACAAAATCGATCGCTATATCCTTATAGACATGTACGCATTTATGGATGTCATAGACATGATTGGCGGAATCGACGTTCACCTTGATCAGGCCGTTATCGATCCGACTTACAAAACTTTCGACGGCGGCGAGTGGGGAACGCTGTACTACAGAGCCGGTGACCACCATCTTTCCGGCAAACAGGCCTTAAGATTGGCGCGCACCCGTCACACCTCCTCCGATTTCGCCAGATCGGAAAGACAACATCTTATTCTGGAGGCGATACAAACCAAGGCTCTTAATTTTGGTTTTGGCGACGCGGAATCTTTAAAGTCCATGGCGGAAGTCATTCTTTCCAGAACCGAAACCGACATTAATCTCGCCGAAGCCATTTCATACTTCTTCCGCTATCAAAGTTTCAAAATTAATGGCGGTTATACAGTTTCATCCGGTAACGTTCTGGTTTCAAAATACACCGGCGATCTAAAGCGCGAAGAATATAATTGTGAAGAGGTTGAAGAACAAAACCCGCTGCAGGAAACTTTGCCCGCTCCGTTAACAGCAGTGCCTTCCACCGCTGAAAAGTCTCCTCCCGACCCATGCGCCAACATTGAAAAAGGTGAGTACATTCTCCTGCCGCATGGTGACGACTGGAATACGATCCGCGTGTTTTTCAATAAAATCATTGAGCAGGGAGCATAGCGGCCATTCCCAGACTTAAAATTACCGCCGTCTCCATTCGCAGGATTCTTTTTCCCAGCGAGTAGCAGCGCAGTCCCGCCGCATTAATCGCCTCTTTTTCAGCGGCGCTGAACCCGCCTTCCGGCCCTATTAAAATAGAGATATCGCCGGAAATCGACTGCAAAACATCGGGCAATAATTCCGCATCCTTCCTCTCCATTGCCACTAAAAAATTTCCCGCTTTCGCTATATAATCGACCAGCGATCCTTTCAATTCCAATGCCGGAACAACGGCCCTTTCCGATTGCTCAGCCGCTTCCCGCATGATTTTTTCAAGCCGATCGGGGCGCAGATCATGTTTCATTTGTGAAAACTCGCTTTTTAACAGCACTACGCGCCTGACTCCCAGCTCAACCGCTTTCTGTAAAATCATTGCGAGCTTATCCGGTTTATTTGGCAGACATAAAACCAGCTCAAGCCCGAAAGATAGTTCATTCAAATTCTCGTTTCTGCTCCTGAAAATTAACCCCACCTCACGTTTATTGGCACTTACGACTTCAAAACGGAACTCAAAAAAAGGCGGTCCGTCCTTTCCGGTCAATAAAACCACTTCATCACCCGGTTTAACTCTTAAAACTTTTACCAGCTGATCAAAAACAGCGCTCTCCAGCCGGTTTGAAAGCACCACTTCTTTTTCGCCAAGATCCGGCTCCTTCAGCTCCCCTGTAAAAAAACGATACATTCGCGGCATAATCAATAAAAACTTATTATGTTCACTAATTATAAGCTGTAACTTATAATAAGAGGGCAAGTACAAACAATGATACCATAACAAATGAACGTCTATCTGGAAATACTGTTGATCCTGGGACTTATTTTATTGAACGGATTTTTTGCCGCATCGGAAATCGCAATAATTTCACTGCGTCGCAGCAAAACCAAAGAACTGGTAAAAAAGGGAGTAAAAAGCGCGCTGATAGTGGATGCATTCCAGAAAGATCACCAACATTTTCTGGCCACAATACAGGTTGGGATAACTGTTATTGGAACCTTCGCGTCAGCATTTGGTGGAGCAAGTTTGGTGGGGGATCTGGCGCCGGTGGTAAGGAAAATACCGTTGGAATTTTTTCAACAGTATGACGAGCTGACCGCTTTCCTGATTGTGGTAATCTTAATATCTTATTTCTCCCTGGTTTTGGGTGAACTGGTGCCGAAATCTCTGGCGCTCCAGTTTACAGAGAAAATAGCCCTTGCGGTAAGTTATCCAATTAAGTTTTTTTCCTCTATCTTCAATATTTTCGTAAAAATTCTTACCTTTTCCAGCAATCTGGTTCTTAAACCGCTGAAATCCAAAAGGAATTTTTTTGAGACCAATTTATCCGAGGAAGAAATCCGTTCTCTTTTGGAAGAAGGCAAAGAGGCCGGAACAATCGAAAAAAGAGAACACGAAATACTTGAAAATGTCTTTGAATTCGGTGATGCGGATGTTGCCAAAGTAATGATTCCGCACAACCGCATTGATGTATTGGACGTAGAGCTTGATCCGGAACAATTTGTTCAGAAAATGCTGACGCAAAACCATACAAGAATTCCCGTATACGAAGATCAGGTGGATAACATTATCGGGATTATATTCAGCAAAGACGTGTTTGCCAAATTGGCCAGAAAACAGAAAATCAATATTCGTGAACTTCTCAGACCTCCGCTTTTCGTGCCTAACACCCAAAGACTTTACGATGTAATGCAAAAATTCAAACGGGCACAAATGCACATGGCAATAGTGCTGGATGAACATGGGGGAGTCGATGGGATTGTAACTCTGGAAGATATCCTGGAAGAAATCGTCGGTGACATTCAGGACGAGGTGGATAAAATAAACAAAGAAATACAAAAGCAGGCTGATGGAAGTTATTTAGTGGACGGAAGTACCTCGATAACGGACCTAAATCGCGTGATGGAAACATCATTACCGGAAGACGCACAGTACAATTCGATCTCCGGTTTTATTCTGGAACTTGTAAAAAGGTTCCCAAAAAAGAATGAAGTTATTGAGTATGAAAATTTGATATTCCAGATAAAAGAAAAGACGAAAAAAAGAATTAAAACAATCAGCGTAAGAAAAATCTAGAAACCTTCCGAAACTCCGCTATCGGTTACGGCCGGTTGAACGGGAACGGGCGGAAGTTCGGCGGGAGGGGACGACGGCGGAACCGGAGCGGGCTCGGGCAGCAAAACTGCGGCCGGTTCGGAAGCTGCGCCGCCGGAAGAATCTTCATTTGTACTGGAATCAGTTTGTTTTTTGGAATCGGATCTGGTAAGAACAAAATCGGATTCCGGAACATCCGGTTCCTCTTCCTTCTTTTTAAACTGGGCATCATAATTTTTTGATTCCATGAAGCCCGGGAAAACTTCCTTGCCTTTCCAGATTAACCCTTCCGGTTCCGGAAAAGGTTCATCCGGAGTACCTTTCAGAATCGTTTCCATAAAAGTTTTCCAGATAGGTGCGGCGGCAGTCAGTCCCCAGGAAGTATAGGAAAGCTTGGAACCGTCGGCGTTACCCACCCAAACCCCGACTGCGATAGACGGAGTATAACCAAGTGTCAGTAAATTATTGGGATAATTTATCTTACCGACTTTCTTGTTCGAAGTGCCGGTCTTGGCGGCAACCGTATGATCCTCAATAGATAATGTTGATCTCCAGCTGCCGGCCGGTCTGGCTAAAGGATCGGACAAAATATTGTTTACAATAAACGCCGCCTGCTGATCCATTACCAGTTCACTTTTATCTTCAAACTGTTCAAGTATCTCACCGTCACGATTACGTACTTCCAAAATAGGATTGACCGGCGCGTGCACTCCTCCATTCGCAAGAGTGGCGTATCCGCCCAAAAGCTGCAGTAGACTGACCTCTCCGCTGCCGATAGCCATTGCCGGACCGTAATTGAAAGTCCAGCCGCGCTCATTTGATTGTTGATTAAATTCATTTTTAAATTCACGAAGTCTTGTTACTCCAAGCTTATCCAGAAAGTCCAGAAGCTTCTCCTCTTCTCCGGCAATATAAAAAGCCTTGATTGCGGGTATATTTCTGGATTGAGCCAACGCGTTCCTTACCGTCATATTGCCCTTATATTGGTCATCCGAGTTCTTGGGAATGTAATTGTTATTAAAGACAGTCTTATAATCACCAAGCATGGTGCCGGATCCAATGCCGCCGTTTTGTATTGCAGCCGCATAAACAAGGGGTTTAAAAGATGAGCCGGGTTGTCTGTAGCTGGTGACAATATTTACCTGACCGTCGATATCACTGTCCCAGTAATTTCTGGAACCAACCATTGCCAGGACTTGTCCCGTGCGCGGGTCAATCGACACAAGCGCGGCATTATTTGCTCCGAAGCGGGATTGATTGCTTGCCGCGTGCTCTTCAATAACATCTTCCGCCAAAGATTGCATACGGGGATCAAGTGAAGTGACAACTTCAAGCCCGCCGCTCTCAACAAGTTCCTTTCCAAATTTCTCTTCCAGAAGCTCTTTTACGTAAAAAACAAAATGGGGAGCTTCTATCTTATGAACAGGATCCAGAAATACCATGCGTAGCCCTTCATCCCACGCCGCCAGCATCTGTTCCCGCGAAATATATCTGTCCTCAACCATGCGTTGAAGTACAGCATCTTTACGTCCCCAAACATAATTGGGATCATCGGGGCCGCTGCATTGCACGGCGGGAGCGCTCTCTTCCGTATCTTCATTGCCGGGCGCTGGAGACTTCACCGTTGCCGGATCCATCGGTGTTTCCGTTGAGATCAGGCTGGTATCTTCAATAACCTCGCCTTCACGCGGGGAATCATCTCCGTGGCCGCAATAACCCATTAACTCTTTTCGATTCTGGCCGTAGGGAGAAAAATACGAGGGCGCTTTTGGCAAAGATGCCAAAACTGCGGATTCCGCCAGAGTTAGATCACTTACAGTTTTGCCAAAAAAAGTTTTTGAGGCGGCCTCAATTCCAAAAGCATTGGAGCCATAAGGAATTTTATTCAAATACATCTCAAGAATATCATCTTTGGAAAAAAGCCACTCTATCTGCAAAGAAATCAACAGTTCTTTAATTTTTCTTTCATAAGTTCGCTCGGGGGACAGAAAAATATTTTTTGCAAGTTGTTGCGTGATTGTTGATGCGCCCTGTTTAATATCATCCTGCTCAATATTTTTCATCTGCGCGCGAATGATGCTGAAAATATCAAAACCAAGATGTTGATAAAAATTTTTATCTTCAATCGCAAGCGTTGCATGGATAGCATCTTTTGAAATATATGATAATGGCACATATTTGCGATTCTCCTCATTGAAAATACTGTACAGGACGTTTCCTTCTCTATCGTAAATTGTAGTGGTTTCGGAAAAATTAATGTCCTTCAACTTGCTCACATCCGGGAGGTCGCGTCCGAATACCAGGAAAAGTATCGTTAGAGACAGAGCGAAAAGACCAAACAAAGCGCCTGCAATTTTCAATACTGTAAAAGCAGGCCTCTTATACTTTATGGCATATTTGCCGTACCTTCTGTTAAAGTAGTTTCTAAGAGAATGATGTGAAGAATCCAACGCAATTTTTTCTTTCAATTGAACTCCGGACAGCTTATTTTCAGGCCTGCATTCTTCAGGAACAAAAGCGGGCTGCTGTTCAATAATTTCTTCAACCTCCTTAATTTGTTCAACCTTTTCAATTTTTTCAAGCTCCTGAACCCGCTCAACATTCTTTCGAACTTTTTTTATGGATTTCTTTTTACCAGATTTTTTTTGCTTTTTCTTGACCATGCCTATATTTAAACGGTTTTTTAAAAATTGAGCAATGAAAAACCCCGCAGTAGCGGGGTAGTTCATCTGCAATCAAAAGAATTTTTATCTTCTTTTTTTTGCAGCCTTCTTTTTCTTTGGAGCAGCCTTCTTTTTCTTTGGAGCTGCTTTCTTTTTTGGAGCAGCTTTTTTCTTTGGAGCTGCTTTCTTTTTTGGAGCTGCTTTCTTCTTTGCAGCTTTCTTTGCCTTAGCCATGGCGAAGAGGGTTAAGAATGAAAAACGAAATTATATACAATAAGAATAACAAAAAAAAAGCAGGAAATCAAAAATAATGTTAATCTATTTACATGGAAATAGTGGAAATTTTTACAGACGGAAGTTGTAAAGGGAATCCCGGTCCGGGAGGCTGGGCGGTGACCATATTGAATAAGGGCGAGGATAAGCCATTTGCGATCATACATGGAAACACTCTTCATACTACAAATAATAGAATGGAAATGATGGCGGTGATTGAAGCGTTAAAATATATTGAAAAAAATAACTTGCGAAATAAGAAAATAATTCTTCATTCGGATTCAAATCTTGTCGTGCAAACTATTAATCTGGGATGGAAAAGAAAAAAAAATCTTGACCTGTGGTGTCAGTTCGACAGTTTGAATAGTGATTTAAGCATAGAATACGTTTGGGTAAGAGGACATGCGAACAACAGGTGGAATGAATTCACAGATAAAATTGCCCTGGATGAAGCAATGCGGGCGCAAAAAGAATCAATGAAAAAAGGACAGGTCGCGCAAAATCCGGAGCCTGCCGATCAGCAGCAACTTTTTTAATTGCGATTTTCGGAAATAAGTCCGGAAACTTCGTGCGGAAAATCGGCAATTTTGACTCCCGCGTTTTCCAAAGCGTTTTTTTTGGAAATATAAGTTCCGGTCAGACCTGAAATAATCGCACCGGCGTGGCCCATGGTTTTACCCTCCGGCGCGGTTCGTCCGGCCAGAAACGCAAAAACGGGTTTGGTTACATTGTCTTTAATAAAATCAGCTGCGCGCTCCTCCGCGTCACCGCCGATTTCACCAATCAACAAAATACTGTCCGTATTGTTGTCTTTTTCAAAAAGTTCAAGCCCCTCATTATAATTTAATCCGGAGATCATATCTCCGCCGATTCCAATCACCGTGCTTTGCCCGACGCCATCCTGCGTAAGGTGAGAAACAATCTCGTATGTCAGCGTGCCCGATCGTGAAAGAACGCCAAGCTTACCGGGCGCAAAAATTTCTCCCGGCATAATTCCTATCTTACTTTCTCCCGGAACAATTATTCCCGGGCAATTTGGACCGATCACCAGAAGATTTTTACGCCGGGCCTCGTGAAAAATCTTCAGTGTGTCGTGCACGGGAATATTTTCAGTGATAATAACAAGATTGAGTCCGGCTTCCAGAGCTTCCAGCGATGCGCTTAATGCGTGCGCCGCCGGTACGAAAATTATGGACCACCGGGCGGTCTGCCCGTCAGTGGTCTTTATGTCCATCGCCTGTTTCACCGAATTAAAAACCGGTACGCCGTGAGCTGTCATCCCGCCTTTTCCGGGAGTAACGCCGGCAACTATTTTGGTACCATACTTAAGCATAAGGGAGGTATGGAAAGAACCGTGATGGCCGGTAATGCCCTGTACTATTACGCCGGTTGTTGCGTCAATCAACATTATTAAAAAAGGTTAGCGGCTTTTTTGGAAGATTCTTCAAAAGAACTGTAAACATCGTATCCCTGCGCGAATAAAAGTTTGTGCGCCAAAGCTTCATTTGTGCCGACCAGGCGGATAACAACCTGAAAATCTTTTTTCCCCTCACCAATCCCCGCAATAATTCCTTTCGCCACCTCATCGCAATGGGTAATACCTCCGAACACATTTATCAAAAGCACGCGCACCGTTTTTTTCTGAAGAACAATCTCGATTGCTTTCCGCACCATTTCACTGCTCGCGCCGCCTCCAATATCACAAAAATTCGCGGGTCTCCCTCCATATGCTTCCACAGAATCCAGAGTCGCCATAACCAGTCCCGCGCCGTTTCCAATCACGGCAATATCACCGTCAAGTTCCACATAAGAAAGTCCGGATTCCCGCGCTTTCAGTTCCAGCTCGGAATATCCACCAATATCTTTATTTAATAATGACGGATGGCGCGAAGTGGCATTGTCGTCGATGACGATCTTGGAATCCACCGCCGTAAGTTGATAGTCTTTTGTAAGTACCAACGGATTAATTTCAGCAAGCACCGCATCCTCTTCAATGAAAAGCTCATAAAGCCGACAGGCAATCTCCGCGATCCTTTTCCGCAATCCATCCTCCTTTATCAGTTTTTCCATCGCGCCCGCCATACGTGACTCCAAAGCGTCACCTTCAAATTCCCCATCGCAATTAATCATCACAACATTATCCGGAAACTTACGGGCAATCTCTTCAATCTCAATCCCGCCCGCCGCCGAAAAAACGACTACCGTCTGCCTGAGAAAACGGTCGATCGTAACACTAAGATAATACTCCTCCAAAATCTCAAGCTTGTCCTGCACAAGAATCTCCTCCACTTTTTCATTATTCACGGCGCTGCCGAAAAAATGCTTTACCGTGTCCAGCAGACGTCTTCGCTCACAAAATAATATACCACCGCTTATGCCGCGCTTCCCGGAAAGAACCTGCGCTTTGACCGCAAATTCCAAAGCGTCGGGCGAAGAATCCAGAAAATTATGCAGCTCATCTTCCCAGCCGGCGTGCCCGCGCAGCAAAACACCCCTCGCAACCGGAATCCGGTACTTCTCAAAAAGGGCCCTACCCTCAAACTCTTTTAAAAACATATGCCTAGCCTAATAGTGCATCCAGCTCCTTTTTTAGCTGCTCCTCACTTTGAAATCCCATCATCTTGTTAACAACCTTGCCATCTTTGAAAAAAATCAAAGTCGGAATACTCTGAATTTCAAATTTGGTGCTCATGGCGTTATTATCGTCCACATCCAGCTTCCCGATTTTAATTTTTCCTTTATACTCGTCGGCCAGTTTGTCGATCGTAGGCGCCATCATTTTGCAGGGACCGCACCAGGGCGCAAAAAAATCAACAAGAACGGGCAATTTTGATTTATTCACTTCGGCCTCGAAGTTGTCATCTGTGAAAGTTACCTCCGCCATATTATTTTTTTATTAGGGATAAAACTAATAACATCATAATAACAGTGGCGCCATTATAGCAACCTCATCTTGCCGCGGCAACCACAGTCTCGGACGGCGCCGCCGCCTTAATAAAAATATTTTCAAGATCCTCTTTAAACCGATCTATATCCGTCGCGCAGCTATAACCGATATAAGATTTGCGCAGCAAACGCAGAAAAGACAATTTCCTGAGCGCAACTTTGAATTTTGATTTCCTAAGCTCCCGTCTGTCTTTATAAACTACGCTAAAATCGTATCTGAAAACCAGCATGCTCTGGTCGATTTCAAGAATTTTCGCCTCAAGCTTCTCCAGTGGATCCCCCTGGTGCATAATGATCCTGAAAAAATGAATAACGTTGTCATCCGCTCCGCTGGTTCTGCCGGTGGCCACCAAATTTTTGTCAGGCAAAGCCTGAAGAAACCAGGTTCTTAAGAAAATGTCGCCCGTTTCACGGCTCTTTCCAAAAGAAATACTAATATAAAAATTCTCATCCCCTCCCATTCGCCGCAGCAGCAAAGCTTTTTCTTTCATGGCCGGATTCGCGCCGAACAAAAGTTCCCCAACACGCTCCGGCATCTCTTCATGAATCTTCTTCAAAGCCTTAAAAGGGATAAGACGCCCCTCTTTCACAAGAAAAACCAGTTTTAAAAGCGTAGTTGCGTCGAATCCGGGTAGAAACTCCGTCAATGCGTTGACGGCTTTCTCATACATTTTACCAAGAAGAGATTCCATTGTTTCTTTTACATCGTCAAAAGATGTCCCCAGTTTAGAAATATGAATATTCTGTCCGTTGAAGAGAAAAAGCCGCAGCACATAATCGGAATCATCAAACTCGTGACCTTTTATCAGCCCGTAATATACGGGAAAACACTCACGTGTTTCAGGAATAATAACAATACTACCCTCGTAAAACTGAATTCTGGATTTACCGCGCGGAATAATCTTTCCAAAACTGTTTTCAATTTCAACCGTACCTTCATATTCGTGCATCAGCATGCCCGATCTCATAAAAAGAGTATCGGCAAAATACTCGTTCCTGACGCGCATAAAATCTCTCAGAAAAACATCGAATAAGTTGGAAAAACCCGAAAGAACGTACTTCTCCTTGGAAAAAGTGCTGAAAGAAAGCATGTCATCTCTGGTGTGCAGATCTTTCATATCACTAAAAAAAATCACCTCGCCCTGATCCTGCGCGCCCTTGCCTTTTAGGCGAAAAGAACCGCGATCCACAACAATCTCGCCTTCTTTTTCAAGAACAACCTTATTGTAGAAGTTCAATTTCTTGAACTTCAGACTATACGTGAGCGCCATGGGATAAAAAGGGTACTCTTCCGGAGAAGACGAGCCAATAATACAACCTTTTTTTGAAAAAGCAATCAAAAAGAGGCCGAAAATGACAATAAAGCCCTTGTTTAAGGCCATAACAATTGAGCAAATGATAAAAAAATGATATACTTCAAAGAATATTTCGTTTAAGATAGCGGACCAAATAAAGCAGTTCATGAAAAAATTATCATTTCCAAAAAAAGCGGCCGCCATCTGTTTGGTGCTGATGATAAGCTTTCAGGCGGCTTTTGCGCGGACAGAAACAAAATATCAAAATCAGAGCACGTCCATTTCTCCTGAAAAAATCGCCCCAATGCCTTTTACCGGACTAGCCGTAAAATGGCATCAGGTCCTGCCGGAACAGACGCAGGCCACACTGTCGGTACGCTTTAAAACAAACGACGGCTGGAGTCAGTGGAATAAACTCACGGACGAAAGGGATGAAAAGGAAGCGTACAACCCCGATTATCCGTCCACATTTATTGCAACAAATCCGACAACGGCTTTCCAGTACAAGGTTTCATTAAGCAGTGATGACCCGAAAGTGACCCCTGTGGTGGAAAATATCGAATATACCTACATCAACGCCAAAGATGCCAGGTCGGGCTCCATCGTTGCGACGTTGACTCCCATAAAATCATTGGTAGGCAAATCCACGGCGGCGGGCAATCAACAGGCTCTAAAAGTAATTTCACGCGGCGAATGGGGAGCCGACGAAAGTTTACGGCTCTACACATCGGACCGGCCGGATCCGCAGCTGGTAAAACTGGAGGATGATTTCTATAAAAAATACGCGAACGAACTGGTAATTACCAAACGCGTCGCAACAACGGCCGAGGGAAATGATTTAACATGGCCTCTGGAATACCCCGAAACAGTTTCAAAAATAATTATTCACCATACGGCAACAACCAAAAACCTGGACAATCCCGCACAGGCTATCCGCGATATTTATTATTGGCACGCCATTTCCCGCGGCTGGGGTGACATCGGATACAACTATGTTATTGACCAGCAGGGCAACATTTACGAAGGACGTTACGGCGGCGACGGCGTGGTCGGTGCGCATGCGGGGAAGGCAAATATCGGATCAATCGGCATTGCGGTCCTTGGCAACTTTGAAGACTCGGAAGTGCCGGAGCCGGTAACCAGGTCACTTTCCGCTTTGATAAAGGCAAAAGCTTCAAAATACAACATTGATACCATGGGATATTCCATGTTCCGCGGTGAAAATCTGCCGAACGTAATCGGACACCGCGACGTTATGAGCACAAACTGCCCGGGTGAAAAAATATATGAATTGCTCCCAACGTTAAGGGCGCTGGCCAAAAACGCCTTTTTGGCTTCATTTATAGATAAAAGAAGACCCGATCAGAAAGAAAAATACGACTATGACATGGATGGGGATACGGGCATTTTTCAGATGGATGGAGGCAAAGGGAAAACGCTTCCGGTAAAAGTAAAAAACACCGGCAGCTTAAATTGGGATGAAAAAACATACTTCATGGTAAGCAGCACAAAGGCGTCGCAAAAATATCTGGCCGCGATCAGACAATCCTGGCAGTCCGATCCGATAAAAAAGACCGTAAAACCGGGAGAAACAGCCACTTTTCAGATTCCGCTGATTGCCTCGTATACCGGCGGATTTACCACGCTCGAAGTTTTTCCGATGGTGAACGGGCAGACCAAAGTGGAAAAATATCTAAGCATTCCCGTGCAGATTAAAGGGGTGATCTACAGTTATGAGCTGGTCGGAATCGATCTCCCGAAAACCATTGTGAAGAAAGGTGAAGCCATGCAGGCGACAATCGAAGTGAAAAATACCGGAGATACGGCCTGGAAGAAAACAGGAAAAAATAAAATAATGATCGGTACGGAAAACCCGCGTGATCACATTTCAAGAATTACAGCCAAACCGGATACGCGACTGGCGGGATTAAAAGAAAGTATTGTCAATCCGGGCGAAACCGGCCATTTCATTGTGGAAATAAAAGCCCCCGCGCGCGTTGGCCAGTACAGAGAATATTTCGCGCCGGTTATAGAAGGAATCAGCTGGTTACCGGTTAGCGGATCCTATATTGAATTCTTTGTGGCCGATACAAATTCCGGCGCCAGGTATGCAGGGAACAGATTCAATCAAAGTTTTTTGCCCTCCGAAAGAAAGACGGTGACACTTGAGTTTGAAAATACCGGAGAAGAAACCTGGGAGAAAACGGGATCTTCGGCTTTTAAAACGGACATAACAAAAAACTCATCTTTGACGGTTACCGGAGGCAAGCTTGTGGAAGATCAGGTGGCGCCGGGTGAAACAGGTCACGTTACCCTAAGAATCAAGGCCCCGGCAAAAAATGGAATTTACAGAATCATCGCCACGCCAAAACTGGGTTCAAAAAACCTGACACTGCGTCCGGTGCCGCTTTACATTCAGGTCAGCCGTAATCCCATAGTGCAGACCGCACAGGTAAGCACAGCCGCTCCCATTGTGGGAGCCAACAACATTAGAATTGCGATTGGATTCAAAGGTAATCCGGTCATAAGCGCCGACGGACATTTTACATTGATGGATGCGGGGGCTTTGCTAAAAACCTTTGACTCCAACGAAAAAGTCACCGTCACTTTTGAAAACGATAAATACCGCGTAAAAGGGGATAATACATCTTTTGATTTAAGCAACGCGCCCCGCTTTGAGGGCGCTCCCGGCTCGATTTTAAGAATCGACAATTACGAAAATCATCCGTCGTGGAAACCTGAATTGAACGACAACACATACCGCGGGGCGCTTGAAGTGCACAGCTATAATGACGAGTTGGTAATGGTAAACGAAATCCCGCTGGAAGACTATCTGAAGGGATTGGCGGAAATAGACGCCACGCAGCCTTATGAAAAAATAAAAGCGATAATAGTTCTGGCCAGATCATACGCGCAGTACTACATGGACGCGGACAAAAACGGGGTGGAGCGCAAGTTTCCGGGCGCGCCCTACGACCTCACCGATGATCCGCAGCGTTCACAAAACTATCTGGGCTACGGCTTTGAAAAGCGCAATATAACCGGGGGGCGCGCCGCCTTGGACACCGCCGGCGAAGTAGTAACTTACGGAGGCAAAGTAATAAAAACACCATACTTCAGTTCCGACGACGGACGCACTCGCAGCGCGAAGGAAGTCTGGGGATGGACCAATACGCCTTATCTCCAAAGCGTGCAGGACCCAGGCTGCGAAGGGCAACAAATGCAGGGACACGGCGTGGGATTAAGCGGATGCGGCGCGCTCTACTTCGCGCAGCAGGGCTGGGATTACAAGAAAATCATTAAATACTATTTTCAGGGAGTGGAAGTGGAGCGCCAATAGAGCGCGCCGCCATTAAAAATAAAAACAAAAAATGCTGAAACAGATTCCACAGGAACAACCGGATTTCAT
>JAHJEW010000057.1 GCA_018825335.1 Patescibacteria group bacterium
GGTGGATCATGACTAACGCTCATGCGCAATATCTGGAGATGAAGAAAAGCGGGAATACGATGGGCCTGACTCTTGAGGATATCCAACAGAGGCTTTTGAACCGCAAGCTGGATGAGGCTTACAGAGGTGAGCTTAGACGCGCGATGACATTGGATGGTCTGGCCGGAGATGTTCATAGGGTGGCCGCGCAAATGGGGGAAGATGTGACTCCCACCATTTTGGAATCGGATGTTATGGCCGTGGATACGCCCTCTCTGCTTTTGTATAATGAATATTTTAAAGAGAAGCCGTCCGACTGGTATAATCCCGCGAGCTGGGGCGCCGAGAACTGGGATGAATTTGAAGACGGTTGCGTGGATTTTGCTTTTGAAACGGTAATGACCGCGGGCATTGGCGCAGGGGCCGGCGCCGCGGGTGAAAAGGTCGGACAGGGTGTTTTGAAATCTTTGGCAAGGCGCGGCTTCAGCAAGGCCGCCATTGAGGCCGTAGAAAAAGGCGGCATTAAAGTTCTGCGGGAAGCACTGCAAAAAGAGGGTACCCAGGTTCTTAAGGCTTTCTTAATGAAGCAGGGGGCGAGCATCGCCGCCGAAGGCGCCACCTTGTTTGCTCTTGGTACAATGCAATCATTTTTGATGAATCCGGAGGCTGCAGTTAAATCTTTTTCCAGTATCGGCGGAGGAGTGGATCAGCTTTTTGAATCTATTGCAAAGGCCGCCGTTTACCGCGTTATCGGCGCGGGTGGCGCAAGAATCATGGGGCGAAATCCGACGGTCGCGCGCATTTTAATGCAGGAAGTTGTTTCCGGCGCCGGCGGCGCCGCGGTTGAGGCCGCAGGTCTGGCAATGAAGGGTGAAAAACAGCAGATTACCGGCAAATGGCTGGCTTATTCACTTATCCAAAATGCTTTTCAGTCCGGATTTATGGGAGTGGGTCGAAAAATGGTTGAACCTCTGACTGCGCGGCCCGATAAAGGCACGGCGGCATACGAGCGGGAAACAACTTCGCAGCAACTTTTGGAAAATTTTTCTCTTTCCGATGCGGGAAGAGCTGAAAAAACCACTGAAGTTATTGGACGTGAGTTAACGGAGGCACAGAAAAAAGCTTTAATTGATGCCCATAATGTTGGCGACGAACGTGTGCGCGCGAAATTGGCTGAAAAGGGCAAAAAACTTTCAGATCTTTCCCTTGAAGAGCTACAAAGTTTATACAAAATAGGTGAACTTAAAGCAAAATATAAAATCTTATTGGAAGCAGGTTACAGCAAAAAGGAAGCAGCAAAAATTTTAAGAGAGGGTGTTGCGGGGGGTGTTGCTTCTGAACAAACCGCTAAAGGTGCAAAAGGGAAGGAGGGCTCCTGGTTAAGTAGAATTTTCGGATCTGGTACTAAAAAAATCGACTCCATGAATGCCAAGGCGTTCCCTCGTGGCACAGAAATATTTATAGGCCAACCTCCCAAACGTTATGAAGTATCCGGCTTTGAAAAAGGTAAAATTAAATTACGCGCCGCGGCGCATGAGATGGCAATTTATATGACAGCCGATGAACTTCGCAAGATGGGCGGGGAATCAAAAGCGCTCGCAAAGGAGGCGGCAGTCCCAAGCCCTGCACCGGAAGCGCCGCGTTTACCCCAATCATTCAGCGAAACTCCGGGATTTCGTGCAGGTGAACAGATTAATCTGCCAGGAAGTAAATTTAATGGATTATATGTTGCTTCTGAAATGCCCGATGGTTCTGTAATGCTTTCTCATAATAAACCGGTTGCCGGAAACACGCTGATGCTTAAAAGGACAAGCTGGTCAGAGATTTTATATGGTGCAAAGGTTAAAGATGGTTATGTAACCCGTATTGTTGAAGATAAAGCTATGGTATGGCATTTGGATCCTAAGAATCCCGCATACAGAGGTTATACCCGGATGGAGGAGTCAGTACCCTTGGCTGAAGTGCTATCTCAGCTAAGTGGACAACCTTCAAGTGCTGCACCAGCTCCCGAAAGAGCTAATCAGATTCCTGATTTAAAGAATGAGATTACCCGAAAGGTGGCTGAATTACCGGATTCTTTTGATCTAATGGCTGGAGACAAAGTTTATAAATATTCTGTTGAATCCGTCGATTACGCCACCGGAATGGTAAAAATAAGGCTGCATCATGGGCACGCTATTTATGAAGTTCATATCAATGACCTTCTCGGGGAAATAAAGGACAGGCATGTACCACAAAATGAAGTCCAGCCTGTCGCACCCACATACGCTCCTGAAGTTGGTGAAGGTATGGTTGAAAGGAATGATGTGCGTCGCCCACCTGAACAGGTTCCAAGAAGTTCAGATGTTCTTTCCGTCGGTGATTTGCATGGAAATTACAATATTTTGGTAGATAATTTAAAATCCCTGGGAGCTATTCCCGAATCCGGGGAAATGCATTGGATCGGTGGTAATAAGAAAATTGTATTTCACGGCGATATTCTGGCAGATCGCAATACAAGGGGATTAGAGATTCTTGATGCTATTGGTCAATTGCAGGCGCAAGCGGCCAAAGAAGGTGGCGGTGTCACTCTTATTGCCGGCAACCACGAAGATTTTGCTATTTCTTTTTTGACGGGGAAAGAAGTGGCAGGAGGAGGAGATGCTTTCTCCTGGTGTTTCACGGGGGGAGAACAGGGTAAAGGCATAATTGAATTTATGCGATTTGCTTCAGATCCTAAATTGCATTCAGTTGAATCCATGTTGGGAATTTTAAGTGTATTGCCGGATGCGAGTGCCCAAACAATGCAAGGTTTACAACAGGATATTGTCCACAATATGAGAAATAATCCTGAAGGAAAAAAATATTTGGAGCAAATGGCTTCCATGAAACTTGTTGATTATATTGGAGACTCTTTATTTATTCATACCGAATTAACGCCTGAAATCCTTGCAACTCTTAGTGATAATGGTTCGACTGTTGGACAGAGCATTGATAGTATTAATGCAAGATATCAACAGGGGTTAAGGTTTTTGCTTCTTGGAGAAGGATCGATGCCAGCGGATTTTCATCAACTAAGTGATATTTTTACATATACGGATAATAGGTCTTTTAATGCCAACCTCGGAGACTTGCAATGGTTGAATGACCATGGAGTAAATCATGTTATTTATGGGCATTCCCATAAGAAAATCGGCCAAAATGTTAATATGACACCGGATGGTGTTATGCTGATCGGAGTCGATCATTCCGCAGGTAAACGAGGGAATGGTTTACAAGAGGGAGAGAATCCCTCTGTTGGGAGAATTGCAAAAAATGGACAGTTTGTTAATCAATAACTATCAAAAAAAATGGCTCTTGAGGATAAAATAGGACAAATTTCCGAAGATTCTGCAGCAATAGCTGCCGATATTAAATTTATGATGGCCGGTCTAAGAAATATCAGCGTTTTGAAAGGTGTCAGCCTGGAGGAATGGATGCGGTTCGCTGAAGAATATTTGGCTCCTCTTCAACAGCCCGTAGATGATAAAATTATAAGAAAAGTTCTGGATCAACTTGGCGAAATTCGTGATTTAAGAGTGCAATTCCCCGAAAAATTCAAATGCTGCGTTACTATTATGCCCTGTGATGCGTCGGGGCGAAGGCTTGATGATGATGATATTACCAATGGCGCTTATCTTACACATTTTTTAGTACCTGCGAACTCACAGATCGCAAATGATAGTTTGTTTAGATTCCAAGGGTTGCTTTACAATTTTATGCCTCCCGAAATTCAAAAGAATTGCACTTTCGAAATAGATGAATATATAGAACCACCGGACAAACCATATGATGTTGGAAGCAATGAAAGAACAAAGTTAATTACTAAATATGCAAGAGCCTTAACTAATTTGAAACATTACTGTGATACTTTTTTTAAGCGCTCATAAATTTAACACGGTGTCCTATTTGTCTGTGTATTGTTTAAATTTTGCCACTTCCGGGTTTGCCCTCCCTCCCCTTTTATGCTATAATTTTATGATTGTTTTTTAAAATCGTTCGCATGCCAAATTTTACGCCCATAAAAAATTCGCTGCTTAGAAGTCTTGTAATCGCGTCCGATGCCATTACAAGCCTGCCCGAAGATGAGGTTCAGGTTATGGTTGATAATATCGCAAAAATGTCTGTAGAAGGCCAAAAAGAGCTTATCGAATACCTTGAGAGGGAACAGTATGAATCGCAAAAACAGATGCGGCAAACTTCGGCGGCCATTACAAAAATGGAATCGATCAGAAAAAATATTGAGGCTACGGGGCGCGCGTTTCAGCGGGAAAATGAAGGAAAGGCGGCAGAAAGTGAAGCAGAGGACATTCTTAAGACCATTTAACTTTTTTATATGAAAATTAACTGTTTTAAAAACCGGGAAATGAACTTTTTTCTTCCAAATCGGCATGTTTTCAAGAATCCGGGGCCCGCTGCGAATCCGGAAATCGCTCCAAAGGGGCCGACTGAAGCTCCCGAGCGGAAGGAGCAGGTTGACGTGAAAACTTACGTGGAAAAGTACGAGGATACGAAGAAGTTTCTTGAAGGTGTGATTGATGGAAGCGCCATTGCCGACATGGAACCGCCCGAAATGACCAACGAACAGAAAAGGCAAATGCAGGAAGATGCCAGGGGCGCACAGCGTGAAATGGAGGGCCTGCCGGGTCCGGAGCAATTGAATAAATTGCGCGATCCAAAGGCCTGGGCCGGTGAATATTTTCCAAAGATTGCAAAAATAATGGATAAATATTTTGGTGAAAAGGTTGAGAATACGGTGCGCAGAAGCATCAAAAAAGATTCTATTCCGGATGTTGTCCTTCAAATTTCGGGGTTCCACAAGAGGCGCACCGAGGCCGCAAGCGTAGTCTGGGATATTATTACCGATCTTCAGGAGAAAAAGTTCGGCATGGATCATCCATTTATGAAAATTCTTCTTGATGCAAACGGCAAACTTGCGGAGCTTGGAGCACGCGGTTTTGTTGACAGGAAAAGCGCTTCGCAGGCCCTTGATGCCGTTATATTGAATCTGCCCGCACAACTTGAGGAAATAGTTGCCACCCAGGAGCGTGATAGAACCAAAGATCTTCTGGCAACGGCCGCCAAGACATACAGGGCCAGACTTAATCTTCCGTCACGGGCAGCGGAGGATGAAAAAGATCAGGAGAGAATCCGCGAGGAGTATGCGAAAAATGACAGGTCAAACGCGGTGGCCAGCGCGGCAGGGCGTTCGCTCGATAAGGTTCTTGGAAGATATGGTTATGAAATAAACGGTAAATGGAAAGATCTTCCCGGTAATAATCCTCCGGACAAGGATAATCCTGAATCCCTGAAACGTGATGTTGCAGAGGAACTTTCCAAGATAGGTGCGCCGGACATGTCCGAGGCAAAGGTCGGGGAGAAATGGAATTTTAAGAAAAACGGAATTTCTTTTATTGTGCAAAGAATTGATGGCGGAGGTGAAAAGCCGTCGTACAAGGTTGAGCTGGCCGGTATTGATGAAAAAACGGGAAAAGAGTTTCCGCGGATCGCTCAATATATTGAAAAAAATAAACCCGCCAAAGAAAAAATGGCTTAACGACTTATTAATTACTCATTAAATGACCCACGAAGAATA
>JAHJEW010000058.1 GCA_018825335.1 Patescibacteria group bacterium
AAACAAAAAGAACTGGCCTGGCAAAGCATTTATAAAAACGAAGCCAAAATCATTATTGGATCTCGCTCCGCGCTGTTCGCGCCTTTTCAAAGCCTCTCACACATTATTATCGATGAAGAGCACGACGGATGCTATAAGCAGGATCAGGCGCCGCGCTATAACGCAATTGACGTTGCCGTAAAAATGGCGGAACTGTTGGGTATAAAAGTAATTATGGGCAGCGCCACGCCATCACTGGAAAGTTATCATAAAGCCAAAACCGGCGAATATGAGCTGATTGAACTTATCGAGCGCCCCACCAAAGAAAACCTGACTCTTCCAAAGGCGAAAATCGTTGACCTGCGCGAGGAAATCAAGAAAAAGAATTTTTCCATTTTCAGCGAAACTCTGCAGGAAAAGTTATGCGAAAAGCTGGATCAGCGGGAACAGGCAATACTTTTTTTAAACAGGCGGGGCGCGGCTTCGGCCGTTATCTGCCGCACCTGCGGCTTCGTGGTCAACTGCCAAAACTGCGAGATACCCCTGACTTATCATAAAAAAATCACGGTCGAAGACGGGATTCACTGCGCGGAAAGACTGATATGCCACCATTGTGGAATAATTAAAAAAGTCCCGGCAACCTGCCCGCAATGTGACAGCCATTATATAAAATTCATAGGCCTGGGAACACAGCGTGTGGAAGAAGAAATTCAGAAGCTCTATCCCACGGCCCGCATACTGCGGGCTGACCGCGACACAACCCTGAAACGTGACCAATTTGCGGCTATTTACGAATCTTTCAAAAAACATCAGGCTGATATTCTTGTTGGAACGCAGATGATCGCAATAGGTCTGCACCTGCCAAAAGTAAACCTGGTCGGCATTGTTATGGCCGATACGGGACTAACCATCCCTAATTTCCGCAGCAGCGAAAGAACTTTCCAGTTAATAACGCAGGTTGCCGGCCGCGCCGGCCGCGAAGATCAGGGGCAAGCCATAATCCAGACATACCTGCCAAACCACTACGCTATCGTCTGCGCGGCCTCCCACGATTACAAGAGCTTTTACCGGAAAGAAATCAGCCTGCGGGAAGAAATGAAAAACCCGCCATTTTCAAACCTTATAAAACTCACCTTCAAAGACGCCGGCAATAAAAAAGCCATGGATAGAAGCCTTCAGATATTTAGGGAACTCGAAAAAGCCAATCAGGGCGCCGCCGTTTCGGAAAACAATCCCGTTTCGGATGAAACACCTCTCTGCACGCTGAACCATTACCCCTCCCTGATTCCAAGACTTCACAACCAATATCGCTGGCACATTCTTTTGAGCGGCTCCGGCACCGCTCCCTCGGATCTTTTGCGTAAGGTCAAAAACCTCGGCGGCGCCATCATCGACGTAGACCCGCTTTCAACCGTATAGTATACTACCGGCATGAAACGCATTTTATCCGGCATACAATCCAGCGGCACCCCTCATCTCGGCAACTACCTGGGGGCAATGAAAAACCACATAGAAATGCAGAAAGATCATGAATGTTTCATTTTCATCGCGGATCTGCATGCCCTGACCACTGTGCGCGACCCCGAAAAAATGCGCTCCATGATCCGTGAAATAGCCATCGACTACCTGGCCCTCGGCCTCGACCCGGATAAAACCGTTTTCTTCCGCCAAAGCGACCTGCCGGAGCACTCGGAACTGGCCTGGATCCTTAGTACAGTCACACCGCTTGGCCTGCTCGAACGCGCTCACGCTTTTAAGGACGCAACCGCAAAAGGGATGAAAGAGCCATCCACCGGACTTTTCACTTATCCAGTACTCATGGCCGCGGACATTTTGCTATACAAACCGGACCTTGTTCCCGTCGGCAAAGATCAGAAACAACACATTGAAATCGCCCGCGACATAGCTGAAAAATTCAACAACACATACGGGGAAGTCTTCCCTCTGCCGGATCCATACATTCCTGATCAGTCGGCTTACATAATCGGCACGGACGGAAAACACAAAATGAGCAAAAGCTACGGCAACGTCATAGAATTCTTCGCGGACGAAAAAACGCTAAAAAAGCAGGTGATGAGCATCGTCACAGACTCAACCCCGATGCAGGATCCAAAAGATCCGGCCAAATGCGCCGTCTACAAGCTTTATGCATACTTTGCAACGCCAGAGGAACAAAAAACATTGGCCGACAAATACAAAAAAGGCGGATTCGGCTACGGCGACGCCAAAAAAATCCTTCTGGCCAAACTGTTGGAATACTTTGCCCCATACCGTCAAAAAAGAATTGAACTCCAGAGCGATTTGGGCTACATTGATACAGTACTGCGGGAAGGGGCCAAAAAGGCCCGAAAAGTTGCCAATAAGACCATGGCCGAGGTAAGAGAAAAAACCGGCCTGAACTTCAAATAATTGAAAACTGGACTTCACCGATGAAAGAGACCAAATATATCTTTGTAACAGGCGGCGTCTGTTCGTCTTTAGGGAAAGGCATTGCAACTGCCTCGATCGGTGCTCTCCTCAAAGCATCGGGGTTTAAGGTCTTCACAATGAAGCTTGACCCCTATTTAAACGTGGACCCCGGTACCATGAGCCCTTTTCAGCACGGAGAAGTTTTTGTTTTGGATGATGGATCGGAAACGGATCTGGACCTTGGTCACTACGAAAGATTTATAGATGAAAATCTTAATTACCTTTCTTCGGTTACGACCGGAAAAATCTATTCGGAAGTAATAGCGCACGAGCGAAAAGGCACTTACCTTGGCGGAACAATTCAGATAATTCCCCACATTACCAATGCCATAAAGAAAAAAATCCTGGAAGCCGGCAAGAAAACCGGCGCGGACATTGTCATGGCCGAGATAGGCGGAACCACCGGTGACATAGAAGGACTCCCCTTTCTTGAATCGATTCGCCAGCTGCGACATGAACTTGGCCACGAAAACACTCTGTTCGTACACCTGACTCTTTTACCTTATTTAATGGGATCAAAAGAGCTCAAAACAAAGCCAACCCAGGCATCCGTGCGCGAACTTCGGGCAACAGGTATCCAACCCGATTTCATTCTGGCCAGAGCGGATTATCCCATAAAAAAAGAGCTGCTGCGTAAAATCGCGCTCTTCTGCGATGTAAGTGAAGAAAACGTAATCCCCGCGCCGACCATTTCATCAATATACGAAGTACCACTTAACTATCAGGAAAACGATTTTGCACGTAAAATCGGTGAAAGACTTAACATTGGCAAACTAAAACCGAAACTGACCGAGTGGAAACATCTTGTAAACAAGATCAAAGCCCACAGAACACCGATTAACATTGCTCTTGTAGGGAAATACACCGGTCTTGACGACTCGTATTTGAGCGTTATCGAATCACTGAAAATCGCCTGCTACCACCAAGAACTTGATTTAAATTTGTCTTGGGTCGATGCGGAAAAATTGGAAAACCGGGACGAACACTCCTGGAAACTTCTGGACCAAGCGGATGGAGTCATAGTACCGGGTGGCTTCGGTATAAGGGGAACAAACGGCATGATTATGACTGCAAAGTACTGCAGAGAAAACAACAAACCTTACCTTGGTCTTTGTCTGGGCATGCAAATAATGACAATCGAATTTACCCAGCACATTTTTGACGACAAAAGATATACCTCCGAGGAATTCGACGAAGAAGGCAAACTGGCTAAAAAATACTATGTAATCCACTTTTTGCCCGGCCAATACAAGGAAAAAGACAAAGGCGGAACATTGCGTCTGGGCACATACCCGTGCAAACTGATTGAAGGCACCAAAGTTCAAAAAATTTACAATCAGGATCTGATAAATGAGAGACATCGCCACCGTTATGAATATAACAACACACTAAGAAACAAACTGGAAAGCGCCGGACTTGTTACCGCGGGAGTATTTCAAAAAGGAAACCTTGTGGAA
>JAHJEW010000059.1 GCA_018825335.1 Patescibacteria group bacterium
GATTCTTCGAATGCTCCGAGTTTGGTTTTGAGTTCGGTGATTAATTTATCGTGAAGGGCGCTTGAAATGTGAGGAGTTTTTACAATGTAACCGTTTTCACTTGGGACAATCTGAGCTTTTGAGAAGTCTACGTCTTTGTCGGATGCTGTGAATTGCAGTTCAACGGAGGTGGAGTTGTCGGTTGTGGCTGGTAATGCAGTGTCTGGGGTTGCTGTATCATCGGTTAGTTCGGGCAAATTATTTTTTACGGTTTCTCCGCTTTCGGCGAGTGCGGTCTTGAGCTGATCGGGCGTTACCTGCTGTTCGAATTTGAGTTCCATGAGTGTTCCTCCCGTGAAATCAAGGCCCAGTTTAAGACCGAAAAGGGGCAGTCCGATGATTGAAAGAATCAGGAAAAATGCCGATATCGCATAGTACTTTTTGCGGTTTTTTATAATTGGAAGATTGAGAACAGTTTTCTTTTTCGGTGCATTGAAAACCCATAGTTTTTTGCCCAGTCCGGTGTTGGCGGTAAATTCAAGGAAGGTTTTGGTAATTGTGATGGCAGAAAACATCGAAACCAAAATACCTGCGGCAAGGTTAAAGGCGAATCCCTGAATAATGGAGCTGCCGAAATAGAAAAGGATTGCGCAGGTAATGAGCGATGAGAAGTTTGAATCGCGGATACTGCTCCAGGCGCGGTCGAAGCCAACTTCAATGGCTGCGTTAAGCTGACGGCCGTCTCTCAGTTCTTCCTTGATTCTTTCGAAGATCAGAATGTTGGCGTCAACGGCCATACCTATGGAAAGGATGATACCGGCTATACCGGCCAAAGTAAGGACGATGGGTGAATTAAGGATGAATGTCGCGAAGAACAGGATGAAACAGGCAAGAATGGCAGTGATGGTTTTTTCCGCTCCCGACTCGCGATTTTTAAGTATGCGAAGTAACAGATAAACGAAGAGAACGACCGAAATGCCAAGCGCCCAGGTGATGTCCATGGCAACTTTAACCAGGAATAGCAGACTTGCGGAGTAGATTGCCAGGGCGATGGTGGCAAGAATACCCGGCAGCCGGTAATAAAGGATCATAAACAGAGCCAGGATTAAAAATCCGAGGACGCCCGCGTATAGGCTCTTTTGTAAAGCATCATGTCCAAGAGTGGCGCCAATGGAGTATTGACCCGCCAGTGTAATAGGGGCGGGGATAGCTCCGGTGTTGAGGTCGCGGGCCAGGTTGTTGGCTTCGTCGACTGTGAACCGGCCTGTTATCTGGGCGCGGCCGCCGGCAATAACTTCGTTAACGTTTGGCGCGGAAATAAGCTGTCCTCCAACGAAAATCGCAATCGGCCGGTTAATGTTTTTACGTGTCAGATCCTCGAATTTTTTTGCTCCCTCGTCATCAAAAACAATTGAAACATAAGGTTGCAGCGTTGGTGTGAATTCGACGTCGGCGCGAACGAAGTTTTGGCCGTTAAGACCTGTTTCCTGCCACGGATCCGGCGCGGCGGAATAGTAAACGTCGATGTATTTTATCTGCGGCTGCACCGTGGTTTCGGATTTTGCTTCGTTTATTTCATCCGATTTCAGGATGTGATAGCCGAAAGGGCTTTCTACCGGCGCTGATGAGATTTCCCCGACTTTTTGGAAAGACACCGCGGCCGTTTCAAACTCTCTTACGTATGTTCCTTCATCTTTTGAAACCGGTTTGTCCAGTTCCCCTTCTTTTTCAGCGGAACCGGCGTCGTCCGAATATTCTTTTGCCAAAGCCGCGAAGTTGCCGCCGGCGTTTAGTTTATCTATTACTTCCTGCGCTATTTGTTTTGCCTCATCTTTGCTTCTTGTTATACCGGATCCTGCTTTTTGGGCGTCTTTGTGGGCAATTAAAATGTGGCTTACTTTAACCGATCTTGGGGTGTCTATTGTTCTCTTCGTATCTTGTTTTTCGGTTGTCTGCAAAATATGGAAACCTTTTGGTCCGGGTACAATCTGGCCGGAGGAGTCAATGGTCATGTTGTTGGAGTTGTCGATCAGGTGATCCAGTGTTTGTTCCTGTTCAAGGTTAAACAGTTCAACTGCCAGGTTGCTGTCCACTTCGTCTTTATATTTGAATTCGGTTTCCTCGTAAAAGCCGACTTTTTCAGGGCTGGCCTGTTGTTCCTCTCTGCCAAGTACGCTCAGATCGCTTCCGGCAAGGGCTTTGTCCAGAAGTGTTTGAGCTTTCCCTTTTACCTCTTCCACGCGCGCCGGGTCGTCTTGCTGAGCGCCGGATTGTTCCTTAAATTCAAGCTGAATGGTTTTTCCCACAATTTGTTTGGCTTTTTCAAGGTCTTTGATTCCCGCAAGTTCAACGATCAGGTGTTTTTCGTCACCAATATCCGATGTATAGATATTGGGCTCGGCTACGCCAAGGCTGTTAACACGTCTATTAATGACATTCAAAATTCCGTCCACAATAACTTTTTTTTCATTCTCCGGGACTTTTCGCATGTCGATTTTATAATCCAGCTGCGCTCCGCCCTGAAGATCCAGGCCAAGGTTGATGCGACTGTTTAACACCGCCTGTGGCGTTATGGGCAGCCACTCCTTTTGTGTTTCCGCAGGGAGATCGAAAAAGCTTAGTAGAAGCCCACTAAGAATAATAAGTACAGTGTAGAGTAACTTTCTGTTCTTCATATGGTTTGGAGTAATGTTTTTAAAATTATTATTTTTGATTGGAAGCGGCATTGGCGTCACTTAGCCTTTTATCCAGTTCTTCGTGATTGCCGCGGTCGGGCCGGTTAAAGTCGTCGGCCAGTCTTACCACATCTTCAAGCTGGTCGGTCGAAACTTCGAATATTTGTGAATCTTCAATGGCTTCGACGCGGTGGATAGTATAGGGATAAATATCGTATTTGTCACCGCTATTTAAAATGATCTCCCGTAGGCTGTTTTGGTCTTTACCAACGGTTAATTTTACTTTTCCGCTCATTAAATACTGGGTTTCGGTCTTTTGTTCGTGATACTGAAGAGAAAGCCGTTTTCCGGCTTTGACCTCCAGAATTTTTCCGGCGTATCCGGCCAGGCAGGCAAACCAGATTTCGCGGCCCCATGGTTTTTCCTTATACTTTATGGGTGTCTGATTGGGCATGTTTACAATAAATTTTTAAACTCGGAATTTTTTATTTTATCCACAAGCTTTTTCACATCCTGGCTTTTATCTTTTCTGCAAACCAGGAGCGTGTCGCCCGTATCCACGACAATAAGGTCTTTTATGCCTATTGTGGCGATAAGTTTCCGCCCGTCACCATAAATGAGCGACCCTGTACTGTCAATTCCTATGTGTTTGCCTTTAATAAGGTTGTTGTGGCGGTCGCGCGGCAGTTCGGCAAAGACCCCCTCCCAGGTTCCCACGTCGCTCCAACCCAGATCTGCAGGGATGATTCTGACCAGGGCCGGATTGACTTTTTCCATGATACCGTAGTCGATGGATATTTTTTCGCATTTTGGATAGTTTTCCGCAAGTACGGCAGATTCCCGCGGGGTGCCTATGTTTTTCTTTATTGTGAGCAGATTTTTGTAAGTTTTTGGAAGGAATTTTTTATATGCTTCCAGAATAGTGTCGGTGCGCCAGACATATAAGCCCGTGTTCCAGAGGTATTTGAAAGACTGAAGGAATTTTTTGGCAACGGCCAGTGAGGGTTTTTCAGTGAAGCCGCGGAAGGCATATATTTCTGTTCCTTTGATCTCTCTTAAAGGTTTTCCGATTTTAACATAGCCAAGATTCACGTTCGGGAATTTGGCTTTTACTTCAATAATGTTAAGTGTTTTTTCTTCTCTGGCCAGTTGCTCCGCTATTTTGAGTTTTCGCGCGAACTCTTTTTTATCTGCGATAAGATGATCGGCGTAAATTACGCTCATAACTTCGGTAGGGTGGTGTTTGGCTATGTACATGGCCGCCAGACCGATGCATGGCGCGGTGTCCTGCATGCTCGGCTCAATGATTATATTTTTTACAGGTATTTTAAATTTTTTAGTCTGTTCTTTTACGATTGTTAGATATTCTTTATTGATGGCGATATAAATATCTTCGGGTTTCAGAAAATTCAGCCGACCGATGGTTTCCTGCAGCATTGTCTGGTTACTTGTAAGTTTCTGAAACTGCTTGGGTTTGCTTTTTCTACTTAGGGGCCAGAGGCGGCTTCCTGTGCCGCCGGCCAGTATTACTGCTTTCATTTTTTGATTATGAGTGATTTTCCTTTCATTTCGGTGGGCTTTCTAATATCCATTATATCCAGGATTGTCGGGGCGATGTCGGAAAGTCCGCAGTCGCCCCGGAGTTTAGCATTTTTCAGCTTTGATGAAACCAAAATGAATGGAACTTTGTTGGTTGTGTGTGAGGGGCATGGGTCGCCGTTTTTTTCATAAATCATGTATTCCGCGTTTCCGTGGTCCGCGGTTATAATAAGGTTGTAGCCTTTTTTCAGGCATTTTTCCGCAATTCTGCCGACGCAATCGTCAATCACTTCGCAGGCTTTTATGGTTGCGGGAAGATTTCCGGAGTGGCCTACAAGGTCCGGGTTTGCGAAGTTCTGGACTATTAAATCGTAATTCGGTCTGTTTAGCTCTTTAAGTATTCGCTGCGCTATATGAGGGGCGCTCATTTCCGGTTTTTGGTCGTATGACGGTACTTTTGGTGATTTGATCAGGATTCTTGTTTCGTTTTTAAAAGGTTTTTCGACCTGACTGTTAAAAAAGTAGGTAACATGGGCGTATTTTTCTGTTTCGGCTATATGCAGTTGTTTGAGTTTCTTTTGTTCGATGACGGAGCCGAGGTTGTTTTTAATAATCGGAGGAGGGAAGACCACATGGGCTTTTTTGGTGTAGGCGCCGAAACAGACTAAAAACGGCCTGACAGTTTTTTGAGGTTTAAATCCGATTTTGGTTTCGCCGGTGAAAGCCTGTGTTAACTGGCGTGGACGATCGGTGCGGAAGTTGAAAAAGATGATAGAGTCCTTGTCTTTTATTACGCCGTGCTTATCCAGAATTATCGGTTTAATATAGTAGTCTGTTTCGGTGCCGGCGGCGTAGGCGTTTTTTATGGCTTTTAGAGGATCTTTTTCGGTTGCGCCTTTGCCGAGTGTGTAAAGGTCGTAAGCGACGCGGGTTCTGTCCCAGTTGGAGTCTCGGTCCATGGCGTAGTATCTTCCAATAATGCTGGCGATGTGCGCGCCATGCGGAATCGTATCTTCAAGTTTTAATTGTTTTATTTTATCCTGAATCATTTTTATGTATTTCCCCGCTGATCTTTCTTCGACATCGCGGCCGTCGGTAATTGCGTGGATGTAGACCGGGCCGACTTTATGTTCTTTGGCCAATTTGAGCAAAGCGAAAAGGTGATCGGTGTGAGCATGAACGCCTTCGTCCGATATCAGTCCGATAAGATGCAGGGCCGCTTTATCTCCTTTTTTTACTTTTTCCATTGCCTGCAGGAAAGCTTTCTTTTTAAAGAAACTGCCGTTTTTGATGCTGAGGTTGATCTCTTCAAGTGACTGGTAAACCACGCGGCCGACTCCAATGGTGTAGTGTCCGACTTCGGAGTTTCCCTGCACACCTTCAGGCAGGCCGACGGCGTTGCCGGCGGCCTTAAGCAGCGTGAATGGATACTGTTTTTTTAAACGGTCGATGTTTGGCAGTTTTGCTTTTTTGACTGCGTTACCTTTGTAGTTTTTGCCCTCGCCAAAGCCGTCTATAATCATAAGATATATTTTTTCTTTCGCCATGACTTTTTAGATAGTGATTGAGTCCATGTACCAGCTTAAAAGATCGTTTCCGAAAAAGATTGTAGCAAAGGCGCCGATAATCAGGAAAGGCGCAAAGGGAATTGGAGTGTCTTTTTTTATATTGGCAAAGAGCAAAAGCGGTATGCTTATCAATGCTCCGATGAAATAGCTGGCGGTAATGCAAACCAGCAAAAGTTGCCATCCGAAAATAGCCGCAAGGCTGAAGCTAAAGTAAAGATCACCTTCGCCAAGCCATTTTCCTTTGGAGACCGCAATTTGTCCGCCAAAAAAAATCAAAGCAATCAAACCCGCAACGAACATGTTCCAGATTTGCGGAGAGCCAAGAATGAGGCTTCCGATTATGCTTATCGGGAGCAATGAAAATAGAAAAATGTCGGGGATTCTTTTTGTTTGCAGATCGTAAAAAAAGATGCCGATGAAGAAGGATGAATAAATCGCGTAAAGCAAAAACGGTATAAACCAGGCCGCTGTGAATATGAAATTGTCAGGCGGGATGAATTGAAGAAATGGAAATTTCAGGAAAAGAGCTATGAAAACGAGTCCCGTCGTTATCTCCAGGAAAAGATAATATGGGGAAATTGCTTTTTTGCAGTGGCGACATTGGCCTTTTGTGACCAGATAGCTGATGATTGGAATAAGGTCTTTGACGTTGAGATGTTTTTTACAGGATGTGCAATAGGAATTGCCAAAAAAAATGCCCGGCTTGTTGTTTCTGATGCGGTAAATAGCCACGCTGAGAAAACTGCCGATGCTGGCGCCGAGGAAAAAAAGTAGTAGTAGAACCAAACTGTAAGCCATGATTGTTATTGATAAAGTAGATTTGCTTTAATGGTAGAATAATCTTTGTTGTCCGCTTTGCCAATTAGTTTGTTGTAGAGGTCGGCTGCGGCGCTGGAGATTCCGTTGCCCCGTCCCATCTGGTAAGCTTTTTTGTAGAGGGAAATGGCGCCCTGTATGTCGCCGAGTTTTTCGTAAAGTTTGCCGTAGTTAAGGTAAATGGCGTCCAGATTTGGATCAATGGCCCGCGCTTTTTCCAAATATTCCCGTGCCCGGGTGAAGTTTCCGGCGCCGATCTGGGCCCAGCCGACGAGATTAAATCCCATCGCCTCCGCGGGATGTGCGGCCAGCGCCGCTGCAGCGAGCTTGACGGCTTTTTCGGGCTCGTTTAAACGGTCAAGATAAATCCAGATCGGTTTTATATAGTAGTTAATATCCTTATTGTTCAGGGCTAAAACGTTTTCGTAACTGGCGGCCGATTTTTCGTAATTTTTTAATTGCAGGTAAATTTCGGCCAGTTTTTGCTCAAGTTGTACTTTAGGTTCGTAGCCGTTCTGCTTTGCAAGCTCCAGGCTGTCTGCGGCTTTTTGCAGGTCTCCAAGAGCAAAATAGGAAAGTCCCAAAAAGAAAAGGGTTTGTGGTTTTTCCGGATCCAGTTTGCGCGCTTCCTCAAGGGACTGCGCCGCGTCCTGATATTTTTGCGTGCTCAGATAGGCGTATCCCAATAAAATCCAGGCGTCACGGTAATCTTTTTTTTCTTTTATAACTTTAAACAACATGGGGATTGCCATTTGATATTCTTTTGTCTGATCATAGCTGCGTGCCAGCAGCGTCAAAAGGTGGATATTTGTTCCTCCCTGATTGGAGTCGAATTCGCTGTATGCGGAAAGGAAATTCTGGGCATTCGCGGCAATATTTGTGTCGGCGCCAATGGTCATGGCTTCGCGCAGGAAAATTTCGGCTTTTTCGTGGTCACCGGTGTAAGCGGTAACAATTCCCAGTAAGTATTTTGAAGTCTGATTGTGGACTTTAATTGAGTCCAAAACGGCTTTGGCTTCATCTATTTTTCGGTCAGCTATCAGTGCATTACTTAGATAGATTTTTGCCTGAAGATTGTCCGGTTCAAGTTTTAGTACCGCCTGAAAGTTGAGTTTTGCTTTTATCAGATCGTTTGTTTCAAGCTGAATTTTTCCCGTTTCCATTAGTGGTTCGGTTTTCTGCGGAGCCATTTTGGCTGCAGCTTCAAATTCGTTTATGGCAAGACCGTTGTATCCGTTTTGGGCAAGAAGTTTGCCGCGGCTAATATGTTCGTCATAGGTTTTTTCGCGCGCGACTCCTTCTTCGGCCAAAAAGTCGGGCAGCTTTTCGGTGATCTGTGTTTGTACCGGTTCCGTTTTCGGGATTAGCGGGCCTCCGGAATTAAATGGCCATACTTCGAAAGCGTATAGTCCGAGTCCCACTATTATCAGGAGTACGATGTAAATGAGAAAGCTGAGTGTTTTGTTCATGGGCGGGTTAAGTGAGCCATTTTCATGTGCTGTGCGTGGCAGATTGCCGTGGCCAGCGCGTCGGCTGCATCGTCCGGTTTTGGCAGTTCATTCATTTTCAGTATTAGCTGCACCATTTTCTGAACCTGTTTTTTTTCGGCTTTACCGTATCCACTGACGGCTTCTTTGATTTGCTGGGGTTTGTACTCGTTAATTTCGTAGCCGTGATCCGAAAGTTTTTGCATAATGGCCCCGCGGGCATGGGCAACATGAAGTGCCGTTTTTACGTTTTTACTGAAGAAAAGTTCCTCAATCGCAATATTGTCCGGGTGCCACATTTCGATTATTTCTTCAAGATCTTTACCGATTTGATTGAGTCTTTTGGCCAGTTGTTCGTTTTTCGAGGTTTCGATGCAGCCATAATCGAGCAGCCGCGCGTCTCCGTTTTCCACTTTAATTACACCAAATCCGGTAGTGGCGGTACCCGGATCGATTCCAAGTATAATCATGCCGCCATTATATGGTTTAGATCACAATAATGGAAATTGTTTTGTCGACTTTGCTGGCGTTTTTCACTATTACTATTTTGTCGCCTTTTTTGGCCAGACGCGATTTTAACAGCATTTGTTTGATTTGCTGATTTTTTATTATGACTTTACCTTTTGTAACAAAAGTTTTGCGTACACCCCAGACAAGCTGAAGTTGTCTTTCTACCAACGGATCATGAGTTATAGCTATTATTGGTATGTAGATGCGATGCTTTGAAATGTGCTCCGCCGTGAATCCGGATGAAGTTATTGCTACAATCAGTTTTGCTCCAATGTTTTTGGACAGCCTGGCGGCGTTTGAGCAGATGGCGTATGAGGCTGGTAGTGGATCTTCCGTCAATTTGTTGGGTAGAAATTTTTCGTGTTTTTGCAGTTCTTTTTCTACGGCGCAGGCAACGTTATTCAGGGTGCGGACGGCTTCCACCGGATATTTTCCCACGGCGGTTTCGTTGGAAAGCATTAAAGCATCCGAGTGGTCGAAAATGGCGTTTGCCGCGTCGGAAACTTCCGCGCGGGTTGCGCGCGGATTTGTTACCATCGACTGGAGCATTTCGGTGGCGGTGATAACCGGTTTTCCGTGAAGGTTTGCTTCATGGATTATTCTTTTTTGGATGATCGGCACCATATGAGGGTAGATTTCCGTGCCCAGGTCACCGCGGGCAACCATGACCGCGTCGGTTTCGTTAATGATTTCTTCCAGGTTTTTTACGGCTTCGTGCCTTTCGATTTTGGCAACGATTTTTGCGTGTGATTTTTTTGCGATGATGAGTTTGCGCAGATCTTTAATGTCTTGCGCGTTTTTTACAAATGAAAGTGCAACGTAGTCGACATTGTTTTTAAGTCCGAACTCAAGATCCCGTTTGTCTTTTGCGGTGATTACGGCGGCGCGTATTGTCGCGGTGGGAACATTAATTCCTGAGTGGCTTGTTATGGTGCCGTCGCTTTCGACTTTGCATTGAATATCCGTTTTGCCGGATTTAATAACTTTAAGTTCTATCATGCCGTCTTTCATAAGAATTGTATCTCCGGTTTTTACGTCTTTCGGAAGATGTTTATACATGACCGGCAGGATTTTATTTGTGGCTTTTTGTAATTTCGTGCTCAGGATTATTCTGTCACCTTTTTTCAGGGTTATACCGTTATCCGGTAAAATACCCAGACGGATTTTTGGTCCCTGCAAATCCTGCAAAATGCAGACTGGCAGGTCCAGTTCTCCGGAAACTTCTTTCAGGTTTTTAATGATTCCGGAAAAATCTTCATAACTCCCGTGCGAGAAATTCAGGCGGGCGACGTCCATCCCGGCTTCCACCATTTTTCGCAGCGTTTTTTTGTCGCCGGATGCGGGACCTATAGTGCAAACGATTTTTGTGCGGTTGTGGATTATCATTCCTTTAATTATACCAAAATAAGCGGTTTACAGAAAGCGGCAGGGTGAAAAAATCCGAAATCCGAATGTCAAATGTCAATTCAATGACCAATGTCAAATTATTCTGCGAAAAAATATTATTTCCTGTTTTGATATTGAGAATTAAAACCTTTGACCTTTTTTGACATTTGGCATTCGGATTTCGGATTTTTATCTATTTTACCGTGACGCTCTTGGCAAGGTTGCGCGGCATGTCCGGGTTGTTTTGGCGTAGAACGGCAAGGTGGTAGGCCAGGAGCTGAATCGGAATGATGTTGACGATGGGGGAGGCGTTGCCGGCATCGGGTACTTTGATCCACTGGTCAAAAACGTCCTCGTTTTGAGGAGAAACGCCGATTATGAATCCTCCGCGGGATTTCACCTCCATCGCGTTATTGAGTATGTCTGTCCGGGTTTCGTCGTTGGCGACAATGGCGATGCATGGAGTTCCGTCGCTTATTAATGCGATCGGGCCGTGCTTAAGTTCCCCTCCGGCAAAGCCTTCGGCGTGAATGTAGGAAACTTCCTGAAGTTTGATTGCCGCTTCAAGTGCGATCGGATAGTTCACGGCTTTGCCGATAACATACATGCTTTCGAAATCTTTTATTTTTTCAGCGAGGGCCCGGATGTGTTTTTCGTAACGTGGATTAAGCATGTCGTTTATTTCTCCGGCGGTGTCAATGAGCAGTCGCTTGCCTTCCGTAAGCCGGTTGTCGCAGGCGTATGCGAGCATTGTCAGAATGGCCAGCTGGGATGTTGTTGCTTTGGTGGATGCGACGGCTTTTTCCGGGCCGGCTTTAATGTGGATTGCATAGTCGGACATGCGATCCATACTGGATCCTTCCACGTTAATGATCGACAGAACTTTGGATCCTTTTGTTTTTGCAACTTCAATGGCTTCCAGAGTGTCCGCGGTTTCACCGCTTTGTGAAACGGCGATAACAAGGCTTTTTTCTTTTAGGAAGTCCTGCTGGCTCGGGAACTCCGACCCTACGATTACATTTACGTGGCGTTTTGCAACTTTTGAAAACAGATACGAAGCCGCATGGCAGACTTTTCCGGCGGTGCCGCATCCTATTAAAAAGGTGCCGTAAGCTTTCTTGATTTCGTCCGCCAGATGCAGAATTTCCGAGTCTTTTTGATTGATTGCGCGGTAGATCGTGTCTTTCTGCTCCATTATTTCTTTAATCATGAAGTGCTCAAAAGCGCCTTTCTCGGCGCTCTGCGGCTCCCAGTTGATTTCAACGACTCTTTTTTCGATCTCTTCGCCGCTGTGGATGTTGTAGAAATGTGGTTTTTCGTTTACCACAACCATTTCGTCGTCGTCAATGTACATGACTTTTTTTGTGTGATTAATGAAAGCCGGAATATCGGAAGCTATAAAAAATTCATTTTCCCCCACGCCAAGGATGAGCGGCGAGCCGCGGCGAGCCGCGATAATTTTCTGCTCGTCGGCCTTGATCGCCAAAATGGCAAAGCGACCTTTTAGTCTTTTAATAGCCATTTTTGTTGCTGTCACAAAAGTGTTTTCTTTGGCGTAATCGGCAATAAGATGAACAATGGTTTCCGTGTCCGTTTCGGATTTAAATGTGTAACCTTTTCTTTGCAGCTCATCTCTAAGCTCTTTATAGTTTTCTATTATTCCATTGTGAACGATCGCGAACATTTTTTGCGCGTCCACGTGCGGATGGGCGTTTTCCTCCGTAACTCCGCCGTGTGTGGCCCATCTTGAATGGCCGATTGCCAAAGTGCTCTGGGGAAGTGCAGTGTTTTCGAGATCAAACTCGCCGATTTTACCGACTTTTCGGAGGAGGCCTATTTTTTGGTTTTCGCTGTATGCGATTCCCCATGAATCGTAACCGCGATATTCCAGTTTCTTAAGTCCGCGGATTACCAAATCTCCTGCGCTTTTTTTTTGGCCCGAATAGGCAAAGATTCCACACATGATTTTGTTGGTTATTTAATTGCCATTATTTTCATGGCATTCGGATTATGAAAAATGTGAGTGTCCAGAATGTTTTGGATTTCCTTTTCTTTTTTGGCTTTAACGCGCCATAAAACTCCTTTTTCCAGATTGATTATTTCTCCTCCCGGGAAGTACGGCTGAAGTCTGACCTTCATGCTTTTGCCGGCGTAATTTTCTTTGTCCATGACAAGGAACTGCGGTTCGACCGTATTTTTTTCTTTAATTTGATGTATGCCGGAAATGCGGTCGTATCCGTAAAATTTATTGTTTATGCGTATAAACGGGATTTCTTTGTTGAGATTAAGCAGCTCGCCGCTGCGGATAATTTTGTCCGCGATTTTAAGCAGGTCTTTATTGGATTTTGCAAAAATGCCGAAATAGGTTTTTTTTGCGAGTGAAATGTTTTTGAAGCCCATTTTTCGGATCGCATTTTCAATGGTTCGTTCTTCATTGTCGGTTATGATCAGTTCCACCGTAATTTCGATGTCTGGTTTTTTTGTTTGATGAGCGGGTTTTTCGTGTTGAATATTTGTCACTGCGGGTTTTGCTTTGGAAACGGTTATACGCCTGCCGGACTTTGTAAGATAGTCGGCCAGGGAATCGAAAATAGGTTGCCCGGATAAAGTTCTTTCCGGATGCGGCATTAAGGCCAGGATATTGCCTTCCGGGTTACATACTCCCGCCAGATTATAGGCGGCGCCGTTCGGGTTTACTGGGAACTGTTCAATGAATTTACCATTTTTGTCGCAGTAGCGGAAAAGGGTTTGTCCGTTTTTAATCAATTGTTCCAGGAGCAATTTGCCGGATACCACGAATCTTCCTTCTCCGTTGGCGACCGGAATTCTCATTATGGTTTCGGGCGAAAAGCGATTGTAGGGCGTTTTTAACGTACTTTTTTCGGAGCGGATGTAAATCCAGTCGTTCCAGAAACCCGTTCCAAGAATTTTATCCTTTATAATGCGCCGGTTGTAGGCGAGTCCCATTTCCAGCATCTGCGGATGGATGCCCGGAATCAGTCCTTTTTCCACCAATATTTGCGCGCCGTTGCAGATGCCAAGTATGGGTTTTCCTTTAAATGCTTCTTTTGCGAGTCCGTCCAAAATCGGATCTTTGGCCGCGACTATGCCGCTTCGGCCCCTATCTTCATATGAAAATCCGCCGGGAATAATGAAAGCGTCAAAGTTTTTCAGTTTGGTTCTGTCATCGTTCCAACGGAAGAGAATCGGGATCATTTTGGCTCTTTTGCATGCCCGTATTGTTTCCAGTTCGCAGTTTGTTCCGGGGAACAGAATTACGGCCAATTTTGGTTCAGCTCTCATAAGTTTTAAGAAATAGATAATATAAGACTGTCAATTTGCTTTGGAGTCTTTGTTAGATTTTCGGCTTTATTGCGCTTTATTAATACCATATCTTCGATCCGTACGCCAAAAGATTTTTCCAGATATATGCCCGGTTCAACGGTGACAAC
>JAHJEW010000008.1 GCA_018825335.1 Patescibacteria group bacterium
GCGTTGTACTGCATTTTGTAATTTACCTGAAGCACTGTGGAGATTGTGCCCGTGAGAAGCGCGAAAACGGTTGCGCTGGCTCCGACCGCCACGGCCAGCGGGAGCATTATGTCGGTTCCTTTGGGGAAGTACAAAAAGGATGTTATTAAGGCGAGTGCCATGGTGCAAAACACCAAAATGGTACGAATGCTAAGGACGTTGCCTATGATTTTTTCTATGCTTTCTTCGTCGCGGGCCATTTCGCGCACGGCGATTGTGTAGAGGCCCATGTCGGACGCGATGCCGAAAAATGCGATGAAGTCGTATACGCCGGTGTAGTAGCCGTAGCCTTTTACCTGAAGGTAGTTGGTGATGATTTTGACCGTTACAAAGCCGATTACGGCCAGTACTCCTTTGGCTGCGATTTGCGCGCCGGTGTTCATGAGGATTTTGCGTGCGACGGAAGACATGGGGGGTGGATTATTTTTCCCGCACACTTTACCATGAAAATTAGGCACAGTTTACTTTTTAGCCATTTCTTGGCTTCTTCAATTGCTTCTTTGAATTCGCCTGCAGGTAATTTTCCTTTGAAATCACACTGCGTCCCAGCTCTCTTTCCGCCTGCTTTCGCGCATTACCAGCAACACTGCCTCCGCGCCTTGCAACCTTTTTATGCTCGATCATCGCCTTCGGTTTTTCTTTATTGGAAATTTCAGTTGTCATTTTTTCGCCAAGCATGGTGAAAATCAGCTCCAAATCGGTCATGTTATCCCTCAAATTGGCCTTTGTTTTATCCGGGATATTTTTGTACTTTTTGTATTCGCTCGGAGTCATGCCAAAAGTGGCTTTGGATATTTCAGCGGTTAAGATTGAGTAATCCTTTTCGTGCTTAAGCCCGCGATCCTTCCATTCGTCCGTCAAATTCTGGCGAATCGCAATCCCTCGTAGACGCTTATCAATCCAATCCTTGGGAAAGCCTTTTTGTTCGTAGATTACTTTCATGCGTTCTTGCGCCAATTCCGGGTTCTCTATCTCATCAAGTCTTTCTTTGCCAACCTCGGCAAGCCACATCTTAAACGGCGCGGCTTTCTTGCTCGGGATTGATTGAATCAGGCGCAAAGCATTTTTAGTGTTCACACAGTCGGTAAGCCTTTCTTTCGCATCTGAAGCCATAAGTTTCAACTGTACCCAAATTGGGGACAGTTGAAGATCGACGAATTCCCTTTGTTTAACTTTTCCCCAGTATTGTCTTGGCGTAGGGCTGTCGGTTAGGGCTTCAATAATATCCACTACCGAATAAAACCATTCATCATTGTGCCAAATTCGACGAATCTTTTTTGATTGGAATAGTACCAGCTTGTTGTTTTGTGAATCGGTCATAGTTTGATAGTTAAATCATCCAAACTTACGCTTAAACCCTTGGCAATTGCGACAACAGATTCAAAAGAAGGATTTTTTATGCCTCCATTCTCGACTTTTGTCAGAGTGGTATAGGAAACGCCGGAGCGAATGGCCAATTCTTCCTGCGTAAGGCAGCTTTGTTTACGGAGTTCCTTGATTCTCTGCCCAAGCGTTATTTGTATTGGCTTTTTGGATTTGTCCATATATTGCTTGCAATAAAATACAGAGGCATATTAGCCAAAAAACACCATCTTTACAATGCAAAAGTAGAATATAAATTCCCTTAATCTACCTTAAGGCTTCCAAAATGCGGGGGGGGGCAGCTCTCATCCTTTGTTGTGTTATAATTATTGTATGATTGAACATAAGGAAAAACTGGATGTTATTGCGGGGGAGATTGAGGCCGCGCTGAAGAAGATCGATTTAAAGGCTTTGGAAAGCCGGATTTCGGAGTTAACCTTGTTGTCGCAGGCGGCGGATTTTTGGACGGATCAGGAGCGGGCGCAGAAGATTTCCAAGGAGCTTAGCGATCTTCAGAAAGAAGTTGCCGACTGGGAAAAAATTCAGGCCGATTGTAAGGAGCTGCAGGAGTTGTATCCAACAATCAACATTGAAAATGATGTGGAGGGCGGCGAGGAGTTTAAGGCTATGGTAAGGGATTTGGAGGCGGCGTGGCATAAGCTTGAGGTGAAAACTTTTTTGAGCGGCAGGTATGATAAATACGACGTGATTATGTCCATCCACGCGGGCACGGGCGGCAAGGACGCGATGGATTTTACGGCGATGCTGCTTAGGATGTATCTGCGCTATGCGGAAAAACAGGGGTTTAATGCGGAGGTGGTTGAGAAGTCGGAGGGGGAGGATGTCGGGATTAAAAGTGTGACGATTTTTATTAAAGGTTTGTATGCATACGGGTATTTGAAGGGTGAGAGAGGGGTGCACAGGCTGGTTAGGCTGTCGCCGTTTAATGTTAAGCATACGCGGGAAACTTCGTTCGCGTTTGTGGATATTCTGCCGGATCTTCCGGCGGAGGAGGCGCTGGAAATTGATAAGAAAGATTTGCGCGTGGATACGTACCGCGCGGGCGGGGCGGGGGGGCAGAATGTGAATAAGGTTTCGTCGGCGGTGCGGCTGACGCATATTCCTTCCGGGACTGTGGTTACCTGCCAGAGTGAAAGGAGCCAGCATCAGAACAAAGAGCGAGCCATGAAGATTCTGATTGCCAGGTTGCACGATTTGAAGGAGGCGCAGCAGGTTGATGAGATTTCAAAGCTTCGCGGCGAGCGGCAGGAAATTACGTGGGGAAGCCAGATCCGTTCGTATGTTTTACAGCCGTATACAATGGTGAAGGATCATCGCACCGGACACGAGGAAAGTAATCCGGACGCGGTTCTGGACGGCGAACTGGACGGCTTTATTGAGGCCGAATTAAAGGGAGAGAAGGAGAGGTAAGAAAATCCGAAGGTTTAATTTTTTAATGTCGATTTTTAGGTCCGCTTTTTTGCCGGTTTTTTGACGGCTTTTTTGACTACTTTCCTGGCAGGTTTGCGAGCGGCTTTTTTTGGCGCCGGCTTTTTTACGGGGCGCTTTGCGGTTTTTTTCGCAACGTTTTTAACCATTTTTTTGGCTTCCTTCTGAGCTACTTTGGCAACACGCTTTGCACTTTTCCCCAGTATCGCCTGCACTTCTTTCCAGTCCATTTTGAAAAGATGTTCCAGTTTTTTCTCTATGTCCTTGTTTAAAAGACCTGATTTTCGCGCCTCTTCAACCGCCGCTTCAACCACGTGGTCGTACTGCGCGCGCAGCATCTTGCCGGTCTTTTTCAGGTTTTCCTCTTCCAGCGAGTGTAATACA
>JAHJEW010000060.1 GCA_018825335.1 Patescibacteria group bacterium
AACCTCACCCAGACCGTAACCATCACCTATAACGAGGCGATGGATCCGCTTTCCACGCCGACAATCGTCTTTACCGGAGGAGGAGCCAACTTTGGTGCTGGAGCAGGTGGAGCCTGGTCGGTTGGCAATACAGTTTGGACAGAAACCTTCACGCATGATGGAACATCTGAAACTGATGCCCTGGTAACCGCCTCAAGCACGGGCGGTGCAACAGATGCTGCGGGCAACACCGAAACAGCAACCGTTAATGACGACTTCGCGATCGACACTGAAAACCCAACGGGCACTGTAACGGTGGGAACGGCCGTACTGACAGAAGAAGATCTTATTCAGGAAGTAAGGGTGGATTATGATGAAGCAATGAATCCGGCATCAACACCAACAATCACGTTTGTCGGGAACGTTGGAACATTAACCAGTAACGCTGACGGTGCCTGGGCCGATGCGGACACATGGACGGAAACCTTTACACTCACAGATGTAAACGAAACAACCGGAGGAATAACTGCCGATAGCTCTCTTGCAACCGATGTAGCCGGAAATGCCGAAGGAGCGGATGTCGGAGACACTTTTGCCATAAATACGGTTGGTGGCGGCGGTGGCGGCGGCGGTGGTGGCGGCGGGACAGTCTCAACTTCAAAGCTCAGTACAACACCTTCGGATAAACTGAAAACATACACAAAGACCGTTCTTGTTCCCGCGAACGGAAAAATCGTAAGCCCGACACTCATTGAAAATTCATTAACGGGAGAAAGCATCTCAATACAAAAAGACACGAAAGTAACCACATCAACGGGAGAACCGTATACTGGAAAAATTTCCGTTCCATCAACTATCTCCATGAGCAATTTGCCGGCACCTCTTCCGTCAAATCTTGATTTCGAAAATGCTATCATCATCAGCACAAACGGAGAAATTTTCTTTGATAAGGATATTACAATCACCATCCCTCTCACAAATGTAGCCACAACGCCACCTCCAAAAGTCTACTATTACGACACGAAAAATAAGGAATATATTCTTGTTGGCGATGGCGGAACAGTTTCGGAAGACGGGAAATCGATTTCTGTACAGACGAACCACCTTTCAACCTTTGTTGCGGTAACGGAAAAAGCGGCAGCAGAGGAAGCAAGTGTGACAATGCCATTTACAGATATAGAAGGACATTGGGCACTTGATTACATTACAAATCTCTGGGGTATGGGAGTCGTACAGGGCCGCACTGGAACAACATTTGTTCCGGATGCGACTCTTACACGGGCGGAAATGGTGAAGATCGCACTCCTCACATTCGGACACCAGGTAGACTCGGCAGACACGCAAACATCGTTCTCGGATATCCCGTCAACAGAATGGTACGCTCCATATATTGCCGCGGCGGAAAATGCGGGAATTGTGGGTGGATATGAAGATGGCACATTCCGGCCGGATGCTTCGGTAAACCGCGCGGAGGCACTAAAAATTCTGCTCAAAGCCTCAGGCATTGACATGACAAGTGAAGCCTCGGCTCCGTTCATGGACGTTTCGACAACGGCATGGTATGCGCAGTACGTCAATTTTGCCTATGCAAACGGAATTGTAAGTGGCAAAACATCAACAATATTTGCGCCGGAAGACAACGTTACCCGCGCAGAAATGGCAAAGATGAGCGTAAAAACCGAAGAACTATAAGAAATTAAAATACAGTAAACAGAATAAAAAAGCCCCGATATAACCATCGGGGCTTTTTGTGCAGAACAGTCTCTCTTCACAAGCAGTTTGCAATTATAAGGCTTTACTGGTAAAATTTATTGATGAATAAAATAAAAACTTTACTAATAACCCTATGAAAAACTCTTTTCAAAAAGTCGGACGCACTGCCAAAGCTCTGGCGGCATCCGCGATAGTATTTCTTTACAGCACCGTTCCCGCCTACGCGCAGCTCATCAGCCCCGCTGACCAACCCGGAAGACTCGCTGAAGCAACAGGTGGAGAAGGAAGCTTCCGTAACCTGATTCTGACTTTTCTTAACTTCTTCCTGGGATTCCTGGGACTTCTTGCTGTAGTTATGGTCATTTACGGTGGTATTCTCTATGTAACCGCCGCGGGTGAGCAGGATAAACTGGATAAAGGTAAGAAAATCATTATGTATGCCGTCGTAGGTATCGTAATCATTTTGCTGGCATTCGCACTGGTCAACACCATCCTTGGTGGACTTGGAGCCGGACAAGACTGATCAAGTAAAAAATCACAAAAACCCCCTTCCATCCATAGCGGAGAAGGGGGTTTTTAAAATCCAAAAATTAATTCCTTACAAAAAAAACACTAAATGGTCGGGGTGAGAGGACTCGAACCTCCGGCCTCCTGGTCCCAAACCAGGCGCGCTAGCCAACTGCGCCACACCCCGACGATCTTTTTCATTTAATACGCTAAAGCACTTTAAATCTATTAGAGCTTCAAAGTCAATCCCGCTATACTGTAGCCGATGGAAAACTATTATCGTCAGACTATCGGCTCGCCCGTAGTGACGCGGTCGGGTGAAACCCTGACAATCGTCCGTGACATTATTTTTGACCACGAAACAGGTAAAATTGTGGGTTTTTTAGTCACTAAAGGGAAAAACCTCGCCGTCACGCCGATTGACATTCTTAGATGGAACAAATCAATCTTCATTCACGATCGCAATGACATTGTTGAAATAGAGGAAGTCGTTAAATTGCATCGCGCAGTCGAAAAAAATATTTCGATCTATAATAAAAAAGTTTTTACAAAAAGCGGCGATTATACGGGCAAAGTAATCGATTATGGTATGCATGGCACTTTTTTCGAATTAACCTGCCTTATCGTCGCTAAAAGCTTCCTGGGCCTTATTTTCTGGGACAGGAAAATAATTTCCGCCAAAGACATCATCGAAGTCCAGAAAGACCGTATTATCGTAAAAGACCTGGTTAAACCGTTAAAAATGCAGAAATTCCAGGTAGACATGGCCCCTCTTACTCAATAATGGAGCGCCATTTCTCGTGGCCAATAATTTTATCCTGCAGATCAAACATTTTTTTACGATCAGCGGCTTTTGCGTGATCATAACCAAAAACATGCAACATCCCGTGCACGAATAAATACAAAAATTCCTCTTTCACGGTCAGATTATGCTCTGGGGCTTGTTTTTTAGCCGTATCTACCGAAACAAAAATCTCCCCGATCATGTCTTCGCCCGGGAAAGGACTTTCTTCAAAATAACTGAGCGCAATAACATCCGTCGGCTTGTTCACGTTCCGGTAATTTCTATTCAGCTGACGAATCTCCTCATCGCTTACAAAAAAAACCTTGAGCGTGCCGCCGTGCATTTTCTTTTTCAGACGGGGTTGTTTTTGCAGTATATCAATCCCGCGCTTATACAAAGCCTTCAGGCTGTTAGAATCAACGTCGCATTTATGGCAACGATTATCCACTTCAAGTTTGAAAGGCTTGTCGTTGTGATCTCTATGCCTTTTCTTAATTGCCAAGGGCAAGAGTTTTTGAATCATTTATTCTTTCTTCCAGATAAATTCGTGTACCATCAAGCATCTGCGTAAGTTCCGCAATTGTTACCGGATCATCCGGACGGAAAAGATCTTTTTCGGGTACAATGCCATGCTCCGCGGCGAAAGACATATAACGCGAATACCACCAGTTTTCCGAATTGGCCAGCGCCTCATCAGTGTAGCCGGCATTATTTTCAAGTTCATCCGCGGAAAGCTCAAAACGATCCTTCCAGCGTAAAAGATCCGCGGCCCCCAAAATAACTTTAAGGGCCTGAACGCGCGTCATAACAATTTCCGGCTTAAATGGCGTTTTTTCCTCATTTAGGTAGCCGTGGATAAGCCCGAGCATCGAAGCCGTCGTTACGGCGCTGTAATAGCGGTATTTTTCATTAACGTCAGGGTACAGTCTTAGAAAAGGCTCAAAAGCAATATCGTCAAAGTCGGACATGGCCGAAAAAACAAAAAAACACTCGGCGGGCTGCTCACGGCACGCGCTAAGAAAAGAACGTTTCTTATATTTAAGATCAAAGGCGTCCAAAATACGGTCCGTGGCCTCCCCGCGCGAAACGGGACGAAGTGGATTTTCAGCGCGGGCCAGTATGGTGGCAGGACAAATAAAAGTCGTTAAAAACAAAAATAATGAAACAATCCCCACAATATGCTTTGTACTTCGCTTCAAAATATCAACTATTAAGGACTTTCCCCATTATATTGGTTTCATTACAAATGTAAATGGCCGCATAATTACAGGAGCCATGTTGATTATGTGAAGTAGACAGAATGGACAAAGTAGACAAGGTAGACAGCCGTAGACATTTTGTCTACAATCATGGTAGACAGTGTCTACTTGTTGTCTATTATTTGTCTATAGACAACCATGTAAAAGAGAATTATGTATAAAACAGAGAGAAAAGCCGCAGCAAGACTGTTGAAAGTGTCCATAAGGACAGTAGACAGATATATTGACGCCGAAAAGCTCTCAATTGAAAAGAGGGATGGCAGAATATGGCTGAGTAGAAAGGAGTTAATGGATTATAAGCGTAGAAATGGAGTAGACAGTCGGAATGTCGACTTGTCTATAGACAATGGCGATAGACAGGGAGTAGACAGAGAGGCGGCGGATGTCGACTTTGTGTCGACATCCGCCGCCGAATTTGGTGCATCCGGAAGAGGTAAATCGGCAAGCGGCGTGTATAAAAAACTGTATGAAGATACATATTTGGAACTGAAAAGGGCGCAGGAGCGCCTGGAGGGGGCAAATTACCGCGTAGGGCAATTGGAGGCTATGGTTTCCAAAAGCGTGCCTCTTCTTGAACATCAACGCATGTTGGGCGAAGAAAAGGCCGAAAAGCTGGCCCTGGAGGAAGAAATGGAATCTCTCCACGATAAAATTGAGAAAATTATTGAAAAATTGAAAGATGAAAAAATAAGCAAGAAAGTTTATCTTATCGCCCTTTTCATTATTCTGCTGCTCCAGCCGCTCTGGCTGATCTTTATCAAATAGTTACGTCACTTTCTCTATAATCACCAGATCCTTTTCCTCAACCTGCACAGATACGCCGTCCAGTATTCTTTGCATCCTTTCCACTATTCCTTCTGGCTGGATCAGTGCCTGATTCAATACTTTTCGATCCCCGATAGCCTCTATTTTGTACGGCACGTTTAAAATGACGGAATTAAGCATTATTTGGCCGTTGGGAATGGTATCGAATCCAGCGGTTGAACC
>JAHJEW010000009.1 GCA_018825335.1 Patescibacteria group bacterium
GGGAAAAGCGCAAACCGGATGTTTTTTCCCTTTCATTTTTGGATATTTTTGGATATTATTAGATAGTGTCGTATCCATAAATGTCCAAAAATGTCCAAAAATGCGCTGGCCGAACTTTACGCTGAAATTGACTCACTGAAGGATAAAATTGCGGGCAGGAGGCCTTTCCCGGACGATCTTAATAGTACCATTCAGGAGAGGCTTCGCATTGAGTGGACATACAACTCAAATGCCATTGAGGGAAATACACTTACATTTGGCGAGACCGCTTTTTTTCTGCGGGAGGGTTTAACATCCGAAGGGAAACCTTTGAAAGATTATCTTGAGGCAAAGAATCATGCGGAGGCGATTGATGGACTTTACGAAATTATCCTTCATAAAAGGCGCATTACCGAGAGCCTTATTAAAGAGCTTCACGCAGTTCTTATGAAAGACATGCACTTTACCGTTGCCCGCAATGAAAAAGGAGCGCAGGTGAAGAAACCTCTTCACGCGGGAAAGTATAAAATAATGCCAAATCATGTACTTACTCTTTCCGGCAAGATTCACTATTATACGGATCCTTTGCAGGTCCCGGGTGAAATGGAAAAACTTGTAGCCTGGCTGGCCGGCGGTAAAGAAATTCATCCTGTGGAGAAGGCCGCCATATTCCATTATCGCTTTGTTTCCATTCATCCTTTTGATGATGGGAATGGGAGGCTGGCGAGGCTGCTTATGAATCTCATATTAATGCAGAGTGGATATTCCCCCTGCATTATTATGAATGCGCACCGGCGGGAGTATCTAACTAATTTGGAAAAAGTTGATACCGCAAAGGATTACGCGTCTTTTATTTTTTTTATTGGTAAAGAGCTTAAGAAGACATTACAAACAGTTTTTGATATTATATGTGGCGAAAAGGATATTGGAACGTACATGGAGAAAAGACAGGTTTTGAATAGTGATGAACGTGAAACTTTGATTCTTGAAATTATTTCCGCCACTCCTGTTTCCGTCAGTCAGATTATGCAAAAGATTCCCCGGATCAAGCGTCCAACAATAAAGAAAGATCTGAAGCGACTTCTAAAAGAGAATAAAATTATGAAAAAAGGCGTTGGTAAAGGTACGGTTTATTATTCATAACAAGAAAATATGGCTTTGCTTCCAATAGAAAAAGGGCCTTTGAATAAGATTTTGCGGTCGGTATCCGCAAGGATTAAGAAAATCGACAAAAAGAAACTGGGGAAATTTTTTGACGATATGCGCGAGACGATGTTCGAGGCGAACGGCATCGGACTGGCGGCGCCGCAGGTTGGGGTTAACGAGCGCGTGGTGGTTTGTTTTTTTAATAATGGGAGTGATCATGAGTTGATTGTGGAGATGGTGAATCCGGAAATTATTGAGCGGAGCGATGAGATGCTGGTGGAGGAGGAGGGATGCCTGAGTCTGCCCGGGAAATTCGACAAGGTTGCGAGGTATGAAAATTTGACGGTGAAGTATATGGACAGGAAGGGGAAGGAGCAGGTTTTACAACTTAACGGCTTGAACGCGCGGATTGTTCAGCATGAGGTGGATCATCTGGAGGGGAAGCTTTATGTTGATAGGGTTTCGCAAAACCACCTTTAAGGTGAGGTTGGAACCGGGCCGACGCGCTTTATTTCGGCCTTTAGGTAAGTCATGACTTCACCTTTAAGGTATTTTCGGGTTTTGCGGAAGGCTTCGGGTTCCATTAGCGAGTTCAGGTCTTCGTTAAGGATTTTTTGCGTGATGTTTTTTTCTATGAATTTTTCCAGTTGCGTAAAAAATTCGCGGAGTCCCGTTTGCCTTCTTTCTACTATTATTTGTTCTTTGAACGTTAATCCTTTTGTGTAAAAAGTGTGGATATCGAAAATGTCTCTTCCGGCGATTGATTTGTGTTTTTCGTATCTTTCAAGAGTGGCGACGAGTTTGTTTGCAAACATTGTTTCCGCTGTCTGACAGTTAATAATGCGGTCTATTTCCGTTAATCGTACCGGTTCGTAGTCGTTGGACGCGGGCGGCGGCGTTGTTACATCTATGCGCAGCGTGTTGCGCTCGCCGGGCTTGTTGTCGTACTTTACAAAATACTGCGGTACATGCAGGCTGTGGTCTTTGATTTGCAGCCCCAGTTTTTTGAAAATTTTTTCCAGATGCGAGTTTGCCTGTTTTATTTTTTTGTCGTCCATAAGGTCAAAATCGAGATCGACGGAAAAACGGTCTATAATGCCGCGCATCGCGGCGCATGTTCCTCCTTTAAAACGCAGAAGTCCGTTTAATGTTGTGTCGTCGGCTATTTCGGAGAGGACACGGTACATCCAGTTTTTGTGAATGGCGTCTTCACGCCGCGGGATTATCATAGCGGTCCGGGGTTAGGGGGTATCCTATTTGTTTTTGGAGTTGAGTGATTTTTTGCCAGTTTACTTTTTTGTCGAAATGGAAATGTGAATTAAAGTAGAGCATGTCCGCGATGGCCCTTTCCGCGGATGCGACTTTTACCGCACCTGACATATTATCTGCTTTGATGTTAAGGATTTCTAAAGGGTTCATAAGAAACTTCGGGTTTAGTTTGCGGGAGCGATACAGGTTTCCCGTGACTTTGAACTTTTTTGAGCTTGAACCCGCCAGTGTTATTGCGGAGGGTTTTTGTGAAATGTATCCGGAGGCGAAAAGGACGGTTTCCGTTGTTATATAGCAGTATTCATGCAGAGCCTTTGTTCCCAGCAGCAGCGGATCCAGCCGCGCGGGAGGGACGATTGAATAGAGTCCTTTATATATGCGGTAAAGGAGTTTGGACCGGCCGTATCTTTTTAAGGTGGTGTATAGCGTGTTTTTGTTTGAAATTTCCCAGAGTGCCGCAAGGTCGGACGCGTGGAAGACTTTTTCGTTCATTTGAGCCAATAAGGCGAATCTGTGCGCCTGTTTGTTGGTTTTTCCTGTACTCATGTGTACAGGATAACATAATATTATGGGGATTTTCAAGATATTGTGTGGCGCGCGGAGCAGCCCCGACAAGCCTTGTCGTGCGCGGTAGGGGTGAAAAGAAAGGGTGTTTTTGGCTTAAAGAGGCTGTTTGTTTGGTGTGGAAAATTTATTTTTTCTTAATGTTGATGTTGTACCGTGGGTAGGACAAGTAATCTTCGACGAATTTGCATAATTGGTAATTTAACTGTACAATTGAAGTGTACATTTAACTTACCTTTATTATGATTAACGTAAATGACGAAATTAAACTTGTTGGTACTACGGAACTAAGAAATCAAATCCCCATGCTTGCAAAAGACTTAAAGAATAAAACGGTTATTGTCATGAAGCGCGGAAAACCTGTGGCTGTTCTTGAAGATTATGCAAAATATACGGAGAAGGAGAAAATACTGGAGGCATTTGAGGATCTTGTTTTGGGTCATATTGCAAAGGAACGTCATGAGAAAAGCAAGAAGAGTGATTATATTCCTATTGAAGAAGTCATGAAGAAATTAAAAATGAGCATTTAATATTTATGTATCAAATAAAGATTAACAGGCTGGTTGAAGATCAGGATTTTAAAAAAATTTCCACAGTGGATCGGCAAAAAATAGTGCGGGCGATTTATAAAAAACTTACTTTGGCACCGGAGCGCTATGGTAAGCCACTTTTGAGGGAGTTAAAGGGGCTGTATCGCCTGCGTATTAGTGACTATCGTGCTGTTTATAGTATTAACAGGGGGGAAGTTGTTGTTTATGTGATTAAGGTGGGTCTGCGGAAAGATTTTATTGTGTATGCTGAAGCGGCGAGGCGGCTGAAACTTATTGGATGAGGAGGATGGCGTCTTCACGCCGCGGGGGTAATATAGCGGTTATGTGTTAATGGGTAGCCTATTTGTTTTTGGAGTTGTTCGATTTTTTTCCAGTTCACTTTTTTGTCGAAATGAAAACGGGGATGTGGCGAATCTGTGGGCCTGCTTGTTGTTTTTTTCTGTACTCATATGTACGGGATAAAATAATGCGGATGTGGTTTCAATTTTATTTACAGCTTAACGGGCTGAACGCGCGGATTGTGCAGCATGAGGTGGATCATTTGGATGGGAAGCTTTATGTGGATAGGGTGGAGGGGTAGGGTTTTGTATTCACCTTTAAGGTAGTTGATTTGGGTTGCGGCACGGGGCTGTTCGTGTTATAATTTTGTGATTGAATTGTTAATTTCACTAATCAATTTTTAATGATCCCAATCGATACAAGAAATGCGTCCGCCAAGGCTTTCCCCATGAATCAATTTAGAGAACTTTTTGCAAAGTCTTATTCAATGTCACTGCTGACTTTGGAAAATAGGGATCTAATTGAAAAAGCCATGGTGGAAAATGACGTAACTTTGCTGGAAAAAATTTATTCGATTCTTTTGCAGGAACAGGCTTCAGACAGGAAAATCGCTGAAGAGTTTTCCGTAGACAAGAATAGAATCCTGGATGATTATCTTGTGACCGCAACTGATATTCGTAGAAGTTATTTGGAGACGCCTATGAAGGAAAAGATTGCCAATGCGGCGACAGAGGAGAAAATTGAGGCGGAAGAAATCCTAAAAAAATATATAAATAATTAAAAAATGAAAATGAAAAACCTACATTGCTTTACATCCATGGCCTACCCATTGAGCCGCTGTTTTGTTTATGCCTATGAAAAAGAGACAACAGCGGTGACGGAAACTTTTAAGCCAAAAGAAGATGATGAGAAACTTCCTGAATACAAAGATATTGAAGCGGCTGCCAATAGCAGAATGGCGGCGGTTAAGAAACAGCAGATGGAAGCATTAAAAAGCGGGCAGGGTGCTGCACGTGATAGTGAAAAAAGAGAACTGACTGCCTTTGATCAAAAGATACCCGCAGAGAAAAGGAAACATGATAAGTTGAAAATACAGGTTGCTAATAACGAAGCGATACGAGCGCAAGATTTAGTCGATGCGGCAACGGCTTTTGATGTAGCATCCGCCGCAGCACTAGGAGAATTGAAAGCAGCGATCGATGCCGCGCATAAAAAGCGCACGGAAGCTGCAGAGAGTTTTGCTACATCCATGATGAAAGATCTAATGGCTGCGGAGACTGAGGGTCGGAAAGCTGGCGCGGATAAAGGTGCTGATGCTCTATTAGGGGGTGTAAGCCTTTACCAAGACAAGGTCACCATGCCTAATTTTATGCGCGATGGGAAAGGCAACCTTGGACAAAAAGAAGGTGGCGGCCCAAGTTGGGACAGAGACCAGGTAAGGCATGCCACAAAGGAAATGCTCAAAGCTATTTACATAGAACAGGGTGCCGAAGAGGCAAAGAAAAAGTCTAAAGAATTGTATTCTGCCATATATATAGTTAAGGAGGCCAGTGGAAAGGTAAATTATTTTTCATGGCATAAAGCTTTCGGAGGGCACGAGCGCGGAGGCTTTGCTTATGTTCTTGATACGATGTGCTTTGACACAAATAAGGGGCCGGCGGCTTTTGGGAAAGTCGTTGGCTATATGAATTCGGCGGATAAAATATTCAAAGGTGCGGACAAGAAATTCGCTCAATATGAGGCGGCTTTGCAAAAAGCTATTCAGGAAGGGCAAGATTATCCTTCACCAAGTGAATGGGCCCGGCAAAACGCGCCGGAAATTTTTTCGCAGCCGAAAGATGCTGCACAGTTTATAGATAAAGTTCTTGAAAGTTATAAGTTGCCAAAATCACCAACCTTTTATGAATCGTATAAGAAAGGTGTCAGTAATTTACTACCCAGTGTAATAAAAGAATGCAAGGCATATGATGAGAATATTGCCAGGAAGGGAAAGGTGCGCGCGCTTCTTTTGGGTGTTCTGGCTGCGGAACCCGACAGTTCAAAATGGGATGCGCTTGCAAAGCGTACAATGACC
>JAHJEW010000010.1 GCA_018825335.1 Patescibacteria group bacterium
AGTATTTGCGGCCAGGAAAAGTTGAGCAGCATAAGATGTCCCCAGAAAATCTGGGCCTGCTCTCCAATGAAGAGGATTATGTCGGCGACGGTTTTACTGAGAAAATCCATAACCTTGAAAAGAGAGTACGCGGGAAGTGTACCCTTTTTAATCTATTCAAACAAGTTTTGCCTATGCATCAGCCAGAAAGCGGCGTCTTCCCGTAAAATAGAGAATCGCAAGAAACAGGCCAAAGTATAGAATGTCTTCAGGGCCGGATTTTGCCAGCTCCGTGGATGTTTCAGGGCTAACGGCATGGAGCGCGCTTTCGTCCATAAGACCAAGAGCGAGTATTTCTTCGGATGTTGGAGATGTTGCCAGGGTGTCAAATGCAAGCGCGTCGAAATCGGGGAATTCGTAGGCGCCCGTATCCTCAGCTGCAGAATATAGAGTTGGTACCGGAGCGGATGTGTCCATGTCTACAGAAACTACAATTGATCCTGTCATCTGCGGATGGATCGAGCAGAAATAGTCGAATGTTCCTTCCTGATTAAAAGTGTACATGAAGGAGTCGCCTGAATTCAGGGCTTCACTCGTGAACTGATCGCTGGAAACCGTGTGCGCTACTGCGTCCATGTTTGTCCATACTACTGTTGTTCCGGGAGTGACCGTAAGAGAATCCGGCTCAAAATTGAAATCGATGATTGAAACTTCCTGTACGGATGCGGACGGAACCTGCGTTGCCGGAGTTTCTGTTTCCGGAACCTGCGTTGCCGGAGTTTCTTCCACTGCGGCCACTGCGTCCGGTTCGTCCAGCGTCAAATTATCTGTAAGGGGAGCGCTTTCGTCTGTCGCCAATACATCCGTTTTTAGATCTGTCGGCGTTTGAACCCAGTATGCCACTCCCACCGCCAGTCCCACTACGGCCATGGCTGCAACAACTTTTATTTTGGTTCCGAGAGTCACATCTTCGTGTTCGTCTATTGTTATGTCCGGCTGCGTCTGAACGTCATCTTGCTCCTCCAGCTTATATTCCCGCACCGGCTGCGTGTCTATTTCGTCATCTTCCGAACCCGAATTGTCATTGAAAAATGATATTGGTTTCATGTTTATTTTGGTTAATTTTTTGTTTTTCGATCAAGTTATAATAGCAGAAAATGGCCTTTTTCTCAATCCGCAAGGCACATACGGAGACCACTTACACTGGACATATTTCCTGTTTATTTCTTAGGTTTTTGTTTTTTTGTGAGTTTCATCTCCCCTCCGCCCCCGCAGCATGGACTGTAGCCGTAATTTGTGTTATACTTTAGTGATTTACTCACTATGATTTGTTTAAATAATTCCGATGGCTGATTTTCCAATTATGCCAACTCCGGGCGATCCTCAGGATGAAAAAACGAGTTATAAGCTGCCACTTAAGCCGATAATTGTTCCTTTAAAAGACCTGGTGGTTTTTCCAACAATGATTGTTTCGGTTTATGTCAGGAATTCGGATCTTATCAAGGCGCTTGATGAAGCTTTTCGTAAGCAGGAACTTATTGGGCTGGTATCGCAGAAATCGGCCAGACAACCGGTTCCTCCCACCGATAACCTCTACGAGGTCGGTACAAGTGCCACTATATTGCAGATTATTCAGGGTAGTAAATCGGGAGATGCAATGGTTGTTGTTGAGGCGATCAGTCGCTTTAAAGTCAAGAAATATGTACAGGAACGTCCTTATCTTATCGCAGAAATTGAGCCTGTCGCCGCGAGCGAGAAGGACAATGTGAAACTGCAGGCGTTGGCGCGTGAAGTGAAGGAATTAATGCGTATAGCTGTCACGGAAGGACGGCAGGTCGCGCCGGAAATTATTGCAAGTCTCAGCCAGATCCAGAATGTGGACGAAATTGCCGATATTGCCTGCTCTTTTTTGAAACTCGACGTTCAAAAAAAACAGGAGCTGCTAGGTGAAATCGATTTTGAAAAGCGGCTGAAAATGGTGCTGGATTATTTAAATACGGAAATCCAGCTGCTGAAAATCAAGAAAAAAATCCATACAGATATTTCGCATGAAATAAACGAAAGCGAGAAGAAATACATGCTGCGGCAGGAGCTTA
>JAHJEW010000061.1 GCA_018825335.1 Patescibacteria group bacterium
CACCATTGAAAAAATAATTTTGCCAAAAATAAAGCTACAAACAGAAAGGCTGATTATAAGAGATTTTGCAATAAAGGACTGGGAATCAGTTCACAAATATGGATCCGATCCCGCTGTTGTTAAACATATGCCGTGGGGTCCTAATTCCCAGAAAGAAACAAAAGAATTCATTAAAAGAGCTATGAAAAATCAGACCCAAAAACCACGGACTCAATATAATCTGGCAATAATACTAAAAGCGACTGATCAATTAATAGGTGGTATTTCACTTCACACTAACAACAACCCATTAACGAGCGAAGCAGCCCTTGGGTATGTTCTTAACAAAGATTATTGGGGTAATGGGATTATACCAGAAGCATCCAAAACAATTCTGAATTTTGGTTTCAAAAAATGCAAACTTAATAGAATATTCGCCACATGCGAACCGGATAACATCAGATCAAAACGCGTACTTGAAAAAATAGGAATGCATTTTGAAGGCCATTTACACGGCCACATGAAGATAAAAGGTAAGTGGCGGGATTCTCTGCTTTTTGCTATTCTAAAAAAAAGACTTCCATAACAAATAACCCATGTCCGGAGAATACATAAAATCCAACACCCTTGAAGACTACTGGAAGAAGCTTAAAGCCATTTACGTAAGCCGTTCCACCGATTGGGAAGACCTGACCAAAGAACAGTACGAAGCAATCGAGCACAGCGAGCGGCAGGACAGCGACAACCACCTGAACGAGCAAAGATTAAAAGACGAAGCCGACACAAACGTTGTCGACTATTGTTTTTACAAATTCATGCCCGACCGCAAAGTCGCTTACCACATCACCGTCACACAAAAAGACGGAAAAAGAGAAGAACACTACTTCCAAATCACCCTGAAAAAAGAGATAGAGTAAGTCAAATCCCAAAAAACTATTTTGTCTCGTAGGCCCACATCTTGCTGTTTGAACGCAGCGACCTATGTTCGCGAAGACCATTCATTATCATAGAAAAAGCCTGCACTCCCCGCTCTACTTCCACTTCATCATATACAGAGTCGCAAACCGACTGCACCAGCAAATTCAGAATCTCCATCCATAGCGGCATATACTTACGACCGGCAAGGCCAAGCTCACTGCGAAGACTATCACCGTCACCGCTCCGCACAACCATCGCAAACTCATAGCGGTTGTTTTCAACATATTTATAAAGCGCGCCTTTGGACACCGCCACAAGATCGAATATTTCTTCAAAAACCTTGTCATATTTGGCCGATTCAATCTTGAAAATATGCCTGAGAGCCATCGGCCCGTGTTCGGCAACAACATCAAAAAAGAAATCCATATACCTGCGTACACAATGCTTTACCACACCTTTATTTAAAACAAGATAATCAAATAAAAGCCCGAAATCCTCATTATGTTCAATTTCAAGAACTTTTCTAAGCTCATCCGGCCCAAGCCGCACAAAACCTTCCGCAGCAATTTCCTCACGTCTGGCAACAGCCTTTTTCAATAACTCCAGGGCTCTATCAATCGGTTTCTTTTCTTTGAAATCCATAAGATTTTTATAAAAAGGATAACCTTATACCATATAATGAGTATTGCGTCAATACATAAGAACACCAAATCAAAGTACAATGTCCGCATGGCTCAAAAACGGTCAAATTACAAAGAAATAAACCTGAAAAAAGGCGAAATCGTGCGCATAACGCCCGATATGGTCATAGCCGATGTCATAACCGCCTACCCTCAAATTCTTCCTGTATTTGAAGAAAAAGGCATACACTGCGTCGGATGCAGCTTCTCTTCAATCGAAAGCATTCAGGAAGGAGCCGCCGTCCACGGCCTGGATCCAAAAAAATTATGCCTGGAACTGAACAAAGCCCTTAAAAAAAGCAAAAAAACATGAAATACGCCGAAATACTCTTACCAAACCAGATAGGGACGGACATAAACACGCTAACATACCAAATCCCCGAAAACCCCGCTGAAAAACACCAAATCGGCCAACTTGTGCAGGTCCCGCTTAGAAACAGATCCGTAAAAGGGATAATTTACCGGATCCACAATGCAAAGCCAAAATACAAAACCAGGGAAATCACCGGAATCGTGGCCAACGCGCCACATCTGGCAAAATGGCAAATCGACCTCCTGAACTGGATATCAGACTATTACTTTGCCCCTTTATCCAAAACGCTGAGACTCTTTCTACCCGCATCTTTCACCAAAAAGAAAAAACTGGCCGTAACCGTGCCGCTGGAGCAATCGCCCATGGAACTGAAGTTCAAACACGCCCTTAGCGAAGAGCAAAAAGCAGCTCTTGAAACGATAAGAAACACCAAAAAAACCGTCTGTCTTCTGCACGGCATAACCGGCTCCGGCAAAACCGAAATTTACATGCACACCGTGGAAGAAAGCCTTAAAGCCAGAAAACAAGTACTCATCTTAATACCTGAAATCGCCCTAACCCCACAGACACAGCAAAGATTCGCCGACCATTTCCACGAAACAGTAGTCGCCATTCACAGCAGGCTAACCCCAAAACAAAAAGAACTGGCCTGGCAAAGCATTTATAAAAACGAAGCCAAAATCATTATTGGATCTCGCTCCGCGCTGTTCGCGCCTTTTCAAAGCCTCTCACACATTATTATCGATGAAGAGCACGACGGATGCTATAAGCAG
>JAHJEW010000062.1 GCA_018825335.1 Patescibacteria group bacterium
CGATTCGGACGCCGCCCCAACGTATACCCCGTCGCTTATAATCTTCACCGTTTCACCCGGCAAACCGATTATCCGCTTCACATAATAATAATCCGGCTTGTCCGCAAACGAAAAAACCACAAGATCACCGCGCCGGTAAGTAGCTTCGGCGGCGACCCGTTCAACAAAAATAATTTCACCGCCGTGAAAAGTCGGCTCCATGGAAGGCCCATCCACCATAAAAGGTGAAAAAAAACATATCTGAAACGACAGAATCGAACTGATCAGGAAAAAAATATTTATCATAACTATACCGGTTGATTAGCGGATTGATCGGCCGACTCAAAAGCTTCAAGCTGGGCCTCCAACTTTGGAAGCGCTTCCGACATTTCTTCGTCACTCAAAACCTCGGCATGATAAGAAGGCTTATTCTCGGCAAAAACAACTCCTTTACCTTTAATGGTCCTGCAAATAAGAGCCGACGGCCTGCGCTGCGTCTCCAGCGCGCGCTCCAGCCCGATCAGCAAATCTTCAAAATTATGACCATCGATCACGGGAATACTTTTCCAGCCAAAAGCTTCAAGCTTATCCGCAATCGGCTCAATTCCAACCACCGACCGGAGAGCCCCGTCCATCTGCAAACCGTTCCAGTCAATCAGCACAGTCAGATTATCCAGTTTATATTGATTCGCCAGCATGGCCGCTTCCCAAAATTGCCCGTCCTGAAGCTCTCCATCACCAGCAAGACAAAACAAATGGTTGGGTATACGGTCCGCCTTTAAAGACATGGCAAGGCCCACGGCCGCAGCCAGCCCATACGCCGGACCTCCCGTTGAAAGCACAATACCGGGAATTTTTTTGGAAGGATAAGCCTGTAGCAGACTGTTCACCTGCCTGAAATCCATAAGCTCATCCTTTGGGAAAAATTCAAGATCGGCCAAAGTCACATACCAGGCGGGGCTCGCATGGCCCTTGGACAACACAAAATAATCCTGCTCTTCACTGCCCGGCTTGGCCGGATCGTACTTTAAAACCGGCCCGCGCGGGAGCTGCCCATAATATACGGCCACCATCATTTCAATAACGGACAAAGATCCTCCCAGGTGCCCGGACTTACTGTTATGCAGCATCCGCAGCAGATCAATCCGCAGCCTTAGTGCCATCTTCTCCAAAAAACGCAGATGTTCAACGAAAGATTCCATGAATATTTGTTATTTCAGGTGACTCACTATACTTGCATCCACGCACTCATTCAAGAGCTCGCGCACAGTTTTTTTTAGTTCGGGATGAACAAAATCCGGCGCAATTTCCGCGAGCGGACATAAAACAAACCTTCTCTCATGCAAAAAAGGATGCGGAATCCGCAAATCCGGCTTATCCATAACAAGATCGCCATAGAGAAGCAAGTCAATATCCATAGTGCGCGGACCCCATTTCATCTGCCGCTCACGCTTAAGAGCATTTTCAATCGCCACTGTCGCCTTTAAAACATCGGCTGCATCAAGCCCTGTTTGGGCCTTGACCGCAATATTATAATACCAGTCCTGATCTTTGAACCCAACCGGCTCCGTTTCATAAATGGATGATGAGCGCAGCACTTTTATCCCCCAACGCTCAAGTAAAACCAGCGCAGCTTTAATATTCTCGCCGCGGTCACCCATGTTTGAACCGATTCCAAGATAAAGATCATCCATTGAAGACAACTTTAGATGTCGGAGTTTCCCACAGAACAATTTCATGAAGCCTAACCTCACCGTCAAACCCGCAATTTTTAAGTTGATCCCAGATCCACATCGCGATTCTCTCCGCCGACGGATTTTCGATGGTATCGTTCAAATATGTATGATCCAGCTTATCCAGAACATGTTCCTTCACAATCTTCTTCAGCAGAACAAAATCAATTACCAGCCCGTTATGTTTGATTTTTCCTTCCACGGTTACTTCCAGTTTATAGGTATGACCGTGAAGATGTTCACACTTGCCGTCATAATCGGTCAGATTATGAGCCGAATCGAAAGAAAAGATTTTTGTAACAAGCATATTTAAGCCAAAAGATTAAGATTTTTTTATTGCATCGATCATGTCTATAACCCTGCGGGTCTCTTTTACATCATGCGTGCGAATAATGGAAGCCCCGTGAAGTACGGCAATCGCCGCGCATGCAAGTCCGCCCTCAAGCCGCTGCCCCGCGGGCAGATCGAGCGTCTTCCCGATAAAAGATTTTCGCGAAGCACCTATTAAAATCGGTAATTCAAGTTCCGGAAGTTCATTCAGCCGCCTTAATATTTCCAGACTGTAACGGGGATCCGAGCTTACGAAAGCACCCATTCCGGGATCGATGATAAAACGATCGCGCTTTATACCGGCCTGCATGCCGTATTCAATCCGTTCCCGCAGAAAAGTTTTTACCGTTGCCATTACATCATTATATTTAAAAGATTCCGTTGTCGTCCGGGGGGTTTGGTCCTTTGCATACATTAAAACAACCGGTACATCGTACTCGGCCAGAATTTTTGCCATTTCCCCGTCCCCGCGCATGGCCGTTACATCGTTCACCATGTCCGCTCCGATATTTAACGCATGCAAAGCCACCTGATGTTTGTATGTATCGATAGAAATTGGCAGATTGATTTTGCCGCGCACCTTTTCTATTACGGGAATCACCCGTTTTATTTCTTCCTGCAAAGATACATTTTGCGATCCGGGCCCCGTCGACTCCCCGCCAATATCAATAATATCGGCACCTTCCGCGGCCATCTGCAAAGCTCTCTCACACGCTTTATTTACATCCAGAAACTTTCCGCCGTCGGAAAAAGAATCTGGCGTTATATTCAAAATCCCCATAACCAGGGGCTTCTCAAACCGAAGTTTTTTGAATGAATTCATGCAAAGCCTGCATTAATTTTTTGGTATCGGGACCGGGTTTCCCGGCCCATGACATTCCGGTTCCTATTTTGCGCCCGTCAACGGCGCGCACGGGCATAATACCCCGCAAACTGTTGGTAATAAACACCTCATCGGCGACAAACAACTTTCGCGCGGTAAAATCGGCCGTGCGCGCCCTGATCCCGATTTCCCGCGCCAGTCGCATCACCATATCCCGCATCGTTCCGGGCAAAACACGGCTATTCGGCGTCAACAAAACACCACTCTTAATAATAAAAACATTCGTAATCGTACCCTCCCGCACAAAACCCTTTTCATCAACAAATATCGCCTCATAAGCCTTCGACCCTTTAAGCTCCCTCCTAGCCGTAGCCAAAGGCAAAAGACTTATACTTTTAATTTCAGGTAAAAATCTTTCCCCCTTAAACGTAATCAAATCAACTCCCCTTTCGTAAAAAGCCTTCGGCTCCTCCTTCAGCAAAGTGGCCTGAATCACAAGTGTGGGCTTTTTAGACTTCCCGAAATCAAAATCATTGCAACCGCGCGTCAAAGTAATTCTAATCCTTGACTCCTTAAAGCCGTTTTCTTTAACCAGCCTGTAAACCCACCGACCCACAGCCTCCTTTGAATAAGGCATATCAATCATTATTTTCCCTGCCGACCTCTGCAGCCGTTCCAGATGCTCATTAAGAGCCCACACCTCGCCTCCAAAGGTGCGAAAAGTTTCATAAATCCCGTCACCATATAAAAAACCGTGATCAAAGACCGAAACCTTTGCTTCACTTTCTGTAACAAATTTGCCGTTCAGGCATATAAACATGCCAAAATTTAATTATCCTGATCCCACCAATCCTCGACATTACCCATCGTCCCCCTAACAGTATCCTCTGCCGGCGGTACTATTGTATCCTGGAATTCCAAAGAATCCACATCATCACCTGGAACACCCATCCTCGACGGCTCAGGCTCGGCCCAACAAATATCCTCGGGATAAAAACCGGGATCGGTATCACGATCGGAATCCGCAGGTTCATCATCATCAAACAAACTATGTACACCCGGAGCATCTTCTTCGTTTAAATAATCACTATAATCGGGTGGTGGTAAAATCAGACCAACCGATGAACCGTTAATTTTTCGGATATCGGCAATCCGTTCCATCACTTCCCTGGACCGCATCAGACTTGTCTGAGAATCTAATGCTTCGGGATCACGGACTCCGCCGGACATGGAATCTCCTTTACGATCAGCCTTCTCGGGGAAATAACTATTGGACATTATTTATAAAAATAAAATTAATCATCAAGCATTATACCTCTTCTAAACTAAAAATCAATACGGATGTTAGTCAAGCGCTGATCGCAACGCCAGCACTTTATCCAGAGTTTCCTCATATTCTCTCAAAGGATCGCTATCCATGACTATACCGCCACCGGCGTGAAAATAAACTTTATCATCCTTCAAGAGCATCGTTCTTATCAAAATATTAAAATCACAATCTCCCGAGAAACTTATATAGCCCGCGGATCCTGTGTAAACGCCGCGCTTATAATCTTCAAGCTGATCAATAATTTCCATTGTACGTTTTTTGGGACAACCCGTAATCGACCCGCCCGGAAAAATTGCCTGCAAACAATCAAAAACGGTCTTCTTGTCCTCCAGTTCCCCTCCCACGCGCGAAACCGTATGAACAACATGAGAGTACTTTTCAATCTCCCTATGTCCCAAAACTTTCACGCTGCCGACTTTACAAACTTTTCCAAGATCGTTTCTTACCAGATCGGTTATCATGGAAAGTTCCGCATTCTCTTTTTCGCTGGCCAAAAGCCGCGCAACATTAACCGCATCTTCCGCTTCGTTCATGCCGCGCGGAGCAGTCCCTTTAATCGGCCGGGATTCAACCTTTAACCCTCTTTTTCGCAATAAAAGCTCAGGTGAACAACTGACAATGCTGAAATCCGGATACTCAAAATAGCAGGCAAACGGTGATGGGTTGACGGCCGCCAGCCTTTTGTAAATAGCCCATCCCGGTTTTGTGCAATCCCCGCTGAAACGCTGCGACAAATTAACCTGATAAGTTTCCCCCTTTCGGAGCAAATCTTTAATCAGCTCCACTTTCCGCAAATATGCGTCACGGCTAAGATTCGAAGTCAGCTCCCCCACTTCACCTTTTCTTTGCGGATAAACCGTTCTAAAAAGATCCGTTTTCATTTCATCGATTTTTCTTCTCGCGACCAGATCGGTTTCACCCACGGCTATTACATACAGTGCACCCTCCTCATGATCGAACGCAAAAACCTTATCGTAAAAACCAAATAAATAAGTCGGAATCAAAGTATCGTCAAAAACCTTCTGCCGGACTCCGACAAACCGCGTACCAAAATCGTAAGAAAAATATCCCGCCGCGCCACCGCAAAAAGGCACCGGTGCAGACCCGTTAAACCTGAATTCCTCAAACAAATCCGAAACAGCCAGGGATTCCGGCCTTTCCATAATCCGCCCCGCTCCGCTCTTTTTAAACGGATCAAAATTCTTCAGCTGCAAAAGCTGAACAGTATCATTTTCGGACCATACAACCAGGAAAGGATCATAAGCGATATAAGAATACCGTCCCTTCCCACAGCTTTCCAGCAGGCAGGCATACTGTCCGCGCAGGTGATTGAAAAAAGCCTGCAGCGTTTCACCCGCAGCCAGCCGACGCTTTTCGTACTCGATCTTTAAAAGTGACATATTTAACGCTCGTCTTCGGAATAGACGTTTACAAACTCGGTCTTATCGTAGTCAAACAGCTCATCAGTTTTAAAAAAACGCGGAACTTCCATCTTTGCCGTTTCCAGACTGTCGGAAGCATGTACAACATTGCAGGCCACGCTCATGGCCAAATCGCCGCGGATGGAACCCGCTTCAGCCTCGCGCGCTTTGGTAATGCCGCACAAAATCCGAACCGCCTGAACAACTTCCAGACCTTCAAGACAAAGCGCGATAACAGGCGAACTCTGCATGAATTTCGTCACACCCGGGAAGAAAGGCTTGTCGGCAATATGAGCGTAATGCTCGCGCAAAAGCGCTTCATCCAGTGACATCATTTTAACGCCGATGACTTTCAGACCTTTTCTCTCAAAACGATTTACCACCTCGCCAATAACTCCTCTTTGAATCCCGTCCGGTTTGATCAGGACGAGCGTTTTTTCCTTTATCCCTGCAAAATCCAAAGACATAATAATTAATCTTAAAAAGTAGCGCGCCAATAATACTAGAATTTCAAAAGCTTCGCAAAACGTTCTTCACTTTCATAAGGACCAATAACCGCCATATACAGTTTATCCTCTTTAAACAGATCGGTGGCCACCCTTGAAACATCCGCCACCGTCACCTTGTCAATTTCCTTATATATCTGCTCGGGCGTTACCGTCTTATTATAAAGAACCTGATATTTCCCCAGCAGATGCGCGTATTCCTCCGAGTCCTCCAGTCTTAAAACAAGCTTCCCCTTCAAAAACTCCTTTGACTTTTTAAGTTCGGCCTGCGCCACCGGTTTGGAAACGATTTTGCCATATTCAGCCAATATCGCCTTAACGGCATCATCAACACGATCCACAGTAACCCCCGCGTTGGTCGAAACCGTACCCGTGTCGGTATAATCATCCGCTGAAGTGCTTATATAATAGGCCAGACCCTGCCTCTCCCTCACCGACAAAAACATTCTGGAACTCATATTCCCGCCAAGAATAATCGTCAGCATTTTAAGCGCGTAATGATCGGGGTGCTCCTCCGCATAAGCCGGAAACCCAACCATAATGTGAGCCTGCTCGGTCTTCTTGTTTCTTAAATAAACAAATTTCTCACGCTCAATTTTCTTTACGGGATCAGCCGCATAAGCCTTCACCGATCGGTCAAAAACAAAAAGTTTTTCAACCTTTTTAACCATTTCTTCATGATCGCTGTTGCCGGCTATGGCTATCACCGTATTGTCGGGAGAATATAGTTTCTTCCTGTATGCTACAAAATCTTTTCTGTTTAAAGAATTGATCACCTCTTTTGTCCCGACCTGATCCCATCCCATCGGTTGATCACCATACATAAGACGTTCAAAATCCCATCCAATCTGCTGCATGGGCGTATCCTGATACATATTGTATTCCTCCATAATAACGCCGCGCTCCCGATCAATTTCCTCTGAATCGAATTTCGAATTAAGAAGCATGTCGGATAAAACATCCATCGCAATATCTACATGCTTGGCCGCAACCTTAACATAATATCCAACATATTCTTTGCCGGTAAACGCGTTAAACTCGCCACCAATGCTGTCAATCGCCTCCGAAACTTCCTTGGTGTTCTTATAACGCTTTGCACCTTTAAAAAACATGTGCTCCAAAAAATGAGCCACTCCGTTTATTTCCTTGGTTTCGTAACGTGAACCGGCCCCAACCAGAATAAGCACTGTAACGGCTTGAGTGTTATCAAGAGATTTCGTAACCACGCGTAGGCCATCGGCCAACATCGATTTCTTATACATGCTAAAAATATTATTTGGTACCCAGGCCATTATACGGTAGCAACAAGCCCTCGTCTATTATCACTTCCTTTTGACAAGCTGGAAGGTATAATAAGAACCCGGATCCGAAAAAACACTTATGACAGGAAGAAAAAAGCACAATCTTACGGACCCCGAACTTAAAATCACATGCCTGCGGATTTTAGTGATAATCGTTGTCGGAATTATATCCATGCGACTTTTTTTCCTGCAGGTGATTCGCCACGACTATTATCAGCAGGTTGCGGCAAAAGAGCACTACGGCTACACGGAATTACCCGCCAGACGCGGAGAAATCTTTATTCGTGATTACGCATCCGGAGAATACATAAGAGTGGCGACAAATGTAACCCTGGACACGCTTTACGCCGATCCAACCATCATCCAGAACAATAAAATCGTGGCGGATCGCATAGCACCGATGATTTTTGACATCGAAACCGAAAGAACAAATGACAAAAAAAGAGTGGAAACCGAGATTAAGCGTGCAAAAACAGAGGAAGACCGCGACAAAATCAAAACCCTGACCGATGAAGAGCTCTATAAACAGTTCTATGACAACCTGCTGGAAGGTATCAGTCAGGAAGTAAGGCCGGTTATACTTTTAAGCGATACGATAGAAGAAGCGGCCCTAAAAGAAATTGAAAGCATGGGCCTTACCGGCATAGAGATAGCGGACGGAAAACTGTACGCTTATCCCCCGCAAATAGCCGACCGCGCCAAACTGGCATCGGTACTGACCAAATACATGAACCTTACCCCCGCCCGTCTCGAACAAATATTGGCCGGTAAAAACCGCTATGTAGTTTTAGCAAAAAAAATCAACCCCGAAGTATCCGCTGAGATAAGGCAACTCATGGAAGATGATACCAATAAAAATTTCTTTGGACTGGGACTTACCGAGGAATACTATCGTTTCTATCCGGAAGTGGAACTTGCCGCAAATGTTCTGGGCTTCGTAACAACGGAAGGAATAGGACAATACGGAATTGAAAGTAAATACAATACGCAGTTGCAGGGGAAAAAAGGCGTTTTCCAGACACAGCGCGACGGCAGTATTTATGGACGACAAATCACGGTTGGAGAAAGCGTAATCCAGCCCGCGGTCGATGGTGACGACATCGTCCTCACCATCGACCGCTCTATGGAAATGACCATTGAAAGCATGCTGGCAAAAGCGGTGCAAGACTACCGCGCCGACAGCGGCCAGGTAATTGTCATGGAAGCAAACACCGGAAGAATAATGGCAATGGCGCATTATCCAAGCTTCGACCCCAACGATTTCAGCGCCGCGCTCGACACGGAAGAAATAAACCTGACACCCGCGGAAGTTTCCCAGCTTGTTCCCATAGAAGGAACGGACAACGATTTCTGGTTTTACCGCAATGTCACGGCACACGACCGTTACAGGGTAATGCGTGAAGAAATTCAGGATGGAGATCAGACATATTACATTTACAAGCGTTATAAAAACTGGATCGGACTCGAAGCATACCAGAACAAAGTCGTTGCCGGCGCCTACGAACCCGGTTCGGCCTTTAAACCCATAACAATGTCGGCGGCCATCGACGACAAAGATGTCACACCGAAAACAGGCTTTAACGACCCGGGAATAAAGAAAGTTGATGAATACGAAATTAAAAACGTATCGGCAAAATGTACCGGCTACGTCACCATGGTTAACATTCTGGAAAATTCATGTAACACCGGTATAGGATGGGTCGCCGAAAAAATCGGCAGAAATCTTTTCTATAGTTACATGATAAAATTCGGATTCGGGGAACGAACCGGAATTGAATTCGACAACGAACACCCGGGCCAGATTGAACATTTCACCCAGTGGGCTGACAGTGAACTTGTCACCCACGCTTTTGGCCAGGGTATAACTACAACACCAATACAAATGATTACCGCTTACGCGGCGATAGCAAACGGAGGAACCCTTATGCAACCGCACATCGTTGAAAAAGTAATTGAAAAAAACGGTCGAACAATAGAAACATCAACTACACCGATCCATAAAGTCATAAGCGAAGAAACCTCCCGCCAGATAACCGCCATGCTCACAAGCGCGGTGGAAAACGGAGTAGCAAAAAACGCCGGAGTGGACAACCATTACCTCGCGGCCAAAACGGGAACATCCCAAACCTACAAATACGGCAAACCATTAAGCGGCGCGGGCACCACCATCGCCTCCATCATCGGCTTCGGCCCGATAGACAAGCCACAGTTTATCCTTTACGTAAAACTGGACCGGCCAAGATCCAGCGAATGGGCCGACTCCACGGCCGCTTTCCTATTCAGAGACATCGCCACCTACCTTTACGACTACCTTGGAATCCCACCTGACAAAGCGTAGAATTACAAATGTCAAAATCCAAATTTCAAATGTCAATTCATTGAAACATTTGATATTTGTTTGACATTTGACATTCAGATTTCGGATTTGTACCATAACTTAGCCATAGGCCCATCGTATAGTGGTAGTACAGAGGTCTCCAAAACCTCTGGCGGGGGTTCGATTCCTCCTGGGCCTGCCATCACATAATCAATATCTGCACGGTAGATGCGACTTTCCGCTATCTAGCCATTCAATAAATAAGCTCTGTACGATACAATTCTCCCCTGATCGTTCATTGTAAAATAAACCTGTATATATTTCCCGTCCGGCTGAATCAGAAACATGGTACGATCATTTTGTCCCACCACCTGTTCTTTTCCCGGAGCTTCCAGTTTTAACATTTTCAGTTCCTCGTCCGTTATGCGTTTTGCATTGCTCTTTACCTTTTCCAGACGGTCTTCCAATTCTTTAAAGTCAGGCTCATTATTTGCATCCTCCTTTACAACTACATCCGTGGCATTCTGATGCGGACTGTTTTCATCGGCATCAATTGCGGGAAAAACAACCGACGCAAGACGCAACCTTGAATCCACCCTTTCATCTATTGCTTTTCCGATTTCATTTATTGTTCCGCTAATCTCAATATCATTTTCAAGTCTATTTCTATATTCGGCCAGACTGACAGGTTTTTGTTTTTCCATGTATTATCAATCAAACCTACAACTTCCCAAGTTGACCCATTTTATACAGAACCTGAGCCACTTCCCTTCTGGTCATATAATCAGAAGGATGTAAATTTAATCCGGTAAACAAACCGTTATCGTAAGAATACCTTGCATAGCCACTATACCACTGACCTGTTGGAACATCGCTATAAGACCTGCTATATATACTTGGCATTTCTTCTTTAATATTTCTTAGCAAAATAGCCAGAAACTCAACCCTGTTCACATTTCGTGCAGGACGAAAAGACCCTTTATCGATGCCACCCAAATAACCTGTAACAGTTCCAATTACCCGGGCTCTGCAAATATATTGCCTGCTCCAATCAATTTCCAAAACATCAGGGAAAGGATTCGATCCCTGGCAGTAATCAACTTTATTATTGTAAAGATAAAAAGATTCAAGAATAATCTTTGAAACCTGATCACGTTGCAACAGCCCGTCAGGATCAAAAGTACCGTCCGGATTCCCGGTCATGGCATTAATATGCTGAGCATAAGTAATAGCATCACAAGCTTGATCACTTGCCGATACATCTTTATATCCCGCGCAAGTTGTAAATGATGATGTATATGCGCCACTTGCAGAAGTCTGATTTGGACCAGTCGATGATACCCCTCCTCCTCCTCCCCCGCTGGATAAACCTTGTTCATTAACGATATTCCCGGATGAAACCGCAACTTCCGA